>NZ_DBMCTG010000016.1:0-36667 GCF_056976295.1 Candidatus Avelusimicrobium sp. | reverse complement strand
AAGCAAAAAAGATGCCATAGAAGCGTGGAACCGCCGCGCGGAGAGTAAGAATGGCTAAAACCTTACACTTGATGCTTACCTACCACTGGTGGGATAAGGTGTCCAACGGCGAGAAAAAAGCAGAATACCGCCGATTTACGGCGAACTGGCGCAAACGATTAGCAGATGTACGCCCCGGGGATTTGGTCGTATTCCACCGGGGCTATACTAACCGCACGCTTACCCGCCGGATAGAGCAAATCCGCGTCATATCCGGATCGGACTTGCCCAACGAGGTATATCAGTTTTTCGGATGCCCGAACGAAAGCCATTTCTTTGAAATAGCACTTGACAATGGGGTTCATTGTGCTATAATATGAGTACCCACAAGTAGTGCCTAAAAAACCATAGACCGATTAAGGCGAAATTTCGCTTTAAGAGGTCTTTTTTTGTGGGTAAAAAAGACATAAAGTACGACCAGCACAACTACCGGGACCACGACGAACGCAACCTGTCGCTCATTAAAAAGAGCATACAACGCTGCGGCGCCGGGCGGTCTATTTTGCTGGATAAAAACGGCGAAATCATCGCCGGAAACGCTACCTATAAAACCCTGCAAGAACTCGGCATCCCCGTCAAAATCATACCCACCGACGGAAAAACAGCCATTGCCTTACAAAGAACGGACCTTGATACCAACAGCCGCAAGCGCAAAGAACTGGCGGCCTTTGACAATTCCACCTCGGACGGCGTCCGCTGGAACGCGGACAATCTAGCCGCCGATTTTGACCTAGCAGAACTGCCGGAACTGGGCATTGAAGGGCTGCAAGTGGTGGAACCTGAACCCGAAGAAATCGTGGAAGACGAAGCCCCGGCGCTTGGCGAAGCACCCACCCGCGTGAAACCGGGCGACGTTTGGCAGTTAGGAACCCACCGGCTGCTGTGCGGCGACAGCACCGTCCCAACTGACGTGGCGAAACTAATGGACGGCGAAACAGCCGACCTGCTACTGACAGACCCACCCTACAACGTAAACTACGAATCAGCAGACGGAAAAACCATAGAAAACGACCACATGGGGGCCGCTGCATTTTTGGAATTTTTGACAGCTGCTTTTGCCACCGCAAATGAATTTTTAAGACCCGGCGGAGCCTTCTATATTTGGCACGCGGACTCGGAGGGCTACAACTTCCGCACCGCAGCCAAAAATATCGGCTGGCAAATACGCCAATGTCTGATTTGGAACAAAAACTGCTTTGTGCTTGGACGGCAGGACTACCAATGGAAGCACGAGCCCTGCCTGTATGGGGGGAAAGACGGTGCTGCTCACTTTTTTGTGGACGACCGCACCCAAAGCACCGTGTTTGAAGACAAGGGTGTGGACCTTAAAAAGCTAAAAAAAGAAGAACTGCTGCAAATGCTGCAGAACATTTGTGCCGCCAAAGTAAGCACCAGCGTCATTGACTGCGACAGACCCAGCCGCAGCGAAGAACACCCCACCATGAAGCCGGTTAAACTGCTGGCCCTGCAAATCCGCAACAGTTCCCGCATGGGCGAAATTGTACTGGACCCATTCGGTGGCTCGGGAAGCACGCTCATTGCCTGCGAACAGCTAGGCCGCAAGGCACGGTTGGTAGAACTGGACCCCAAATACTGCGACGTGATACTGGACCGCTGGGAAAAATTAACGGGAGGAACCGCAACACTATGCAAATAACCGAGTACGTCACCCTAGGACACCCGGACAAAGTGGCCGATTACATATCCAGCCACATTTTAGACCGCTACATGGAAAAAGACCCGCAAACGCGCTACGCGGTAGAGTGCCAAATCAAAGGAAACGTAGTCAACCTAGCGGGCGAGGTTTCCAGCAAGGCCCATTTTACCCCGCGTCAGTTGGACTTGTTTGTGAAAGCAGCCGTGGCACAAATCGGCTACACGCCGGCCTATCAAAAACGCTGGGGCAAAGAAAACACCATTTGCGAGAGCGACCTGAAAATCAACGCCTACATCAGCCAGCAGAGCCCAGACATCGCACAAGGCCTGGACGGCTGGGGCGACCAAGGCGTCTTTTTTGGCGCCGCGTGGCCGACCGCTTCCGGCTTTCCGGCAGAAAAACTACTGGCAGAAAAGATAGGACGCGACCTAGCCAAGAACCCCAACCTCGGCATTGACGTCAAAACCTTGGTGGTTACGGACGAAGGACAAATTAAGCGCATTGTCATTGCCGTGCCGGTACTTAATGAAAAGGACCTTGCCAACCAAACCATTTATGACCTCTACCGGACGCTGGGAAAGGACGCGGAAAAGAAAATCATTATAAACGGCACCGGGACCTATCAAAAGCACGGACCCCTTGCCGACTGCGGAACCACAGGACGCAAACTGGCCGTGGACTTTTATGGCGGGTTTTGCAAAATCGGCGGCGGCAGCCCGTGGACCAAGGACGGAACCAAAGCGGACCTGACCTTGAACCTTTACGCACGCTACCTAGCCAAGCAATTTATAAAGAAAAACAACTGGAACGTGCCGGTTTTTTGCGATATTGCCTGCGCTATCGGCAGGCGCGACATTGAAATCTGCCTGCATGACGGACAGGGCACGATTTACAAACGCTATACGGAGCGCAAGAAACCGCAGGACCTAATAAAGAAATTTAAGCTGGACACCCCTATCTATGCGCATTTGTGCCGGGAGGGGCTGTTTAGCGGGATTTAATTATGGCGAACGAAAAGAACCTGCGGCCTTTTAACACTTTGACAGAGAGCGAGCAGAGAAGAATTCGCAGAAAAGGCGGCAAGGCGAGCGGCGCCAAACGGCGGCAATTAAAGACCCTAGCAGAAGAACTGCGGGCACTTTTAAGCGTAGATATTGTGGACCTCAAAGGGCGCAAAATGAACACTCAAACCGCTATCAGCACCGCGCTTATTAATGCCGCCATACACGGGGACGTGAAGGCTTTTAATGCCATACGCGACACCCTAGGACAGAAACCCACCGAGAAGGTGGAAACAAACGTGTCCTTGACGAGCAACTGGGAAACGACATGCAAGAAAAGCAAAAAGAAGTAAAGGTCATTATTCCTTATACGCCTCGCTACCCGCAAACGGAAATACATCCGCAACTGGAAGCGCACCGCTTTTGTGTGCTCGTTACCCACCGCCAAATGGGAAAGACCGTCTGCGCCATAAACCACCTCATCAAAATGGCCCTAACCAACCCCAAGCCGCAAGGGCGTTATTTCTATATTGCCCCCTTTTTGAAGCAGGCGAAAATGATTGCCTGGGATTACTTGCGCCACTACACAGCCCCCTATTTGAACGTGAATATCGGTACCGAAGCAGAACCACACCGCATTTGCGCGCTACGCATAAACGAGCAAGAAACCAGCGTCACGCTCCCCAACGGCTCCTTTATTCGTGTTTGCGGAGCAGATAACCCCGACGCCTTGCGCGGTACCTACGCGGACGGTGTAGTGCTGGACGAGTACGGCGACATGCGCCCCGACGTCTATACGGAAATTATCCGCCCTATGCTCGTGAGCCGCAAGGGCTGGTGCGTATTTTTAGGAACCCCCAAAGGGCAAAACCAATTTTTTGACGTATATTGCCACGGCGTGGAAGCGCACGGGCAAGACCCCGACGGCGAGTGGTGGGCCGGTATGTACCGGGCAGACGAAACCGGCGTGATTGCCCCGGAAGAGTTAGCCAAAATCAAGGCACAAACGCCCGACAATACCTACCGGCAAGAGTACCTGTGCGACTTTGCCGCAGCCGCAGAAGACGCCCTGTTCCCGCAAGCCGTAATAGATATGGCAGCCAAAAACGACCTGCCCTACACCGGCGGCGAGCGCGTGGCGGCCCTAGACATTGCCCGCTATGGCGCTGACAGCAGCGTGCTAAAAATTTGGGAATACGCGGGCCCTTTGAAATGGAAAGAGGTTGCCACCGAAGAGTGGAACGGAAAAGACACGATGTACACCGTGGGCCGCGTAGCAGAAGCAGGCCGCTCGTTTCGTTTTAACCGCCTTATTGTGGACGGCGACGGCGTAGGTGGCGGCGTAATAGACCGCCTCAAAGAGGTTGCAAAATTTACCGTTTTTGAATTTAGGGGCGGCGCGGCGGCCACGGACCCGGACCGCTATGCAAACAAACGCGCGGAAGCATACGACGCTCTGCGCGAACTGATGGCAAAGGGCTACCTGCAAATAAGTGACCGGGCCACCTTGACGGAACTGGCAACGGTTACTTATTCGTTTAACTCGTCCGGGCAAATGAAACTTTTTAATAAAGAAGAATTACGCAAAAAAGGCGGCAAAAGCCCGGACCATGCGGACGCGGCCATGATGAGCACCGTGCTATTTAAGAAAGCCAAACAGGTGCATTTTAGAGCGCAAAACGCAGGCGACCTGACCGCGCAAAGCGACTTTATTTTTTAGCAAAGGAGGAGTATATGAGTTGGTTTAGTAAAAGTTTTTTACCGACAGTTATCGGAGGGGTTGGTGGGTTTTTAATGGGCGGCTATGCCGGTGCAGCTGTTGGGGCTGGGCTGGGGGCATATTCCGGCTATCAGACAGATAAAACGGAAAGAGAGCAGAAAAAAGCTGCCAAAAAAATGGAAGAAGAAATGGCTAAAAATGAGGTCAAGCCGACCATTGTGGACGACAGCCGCCAACAGGAAGAACGGCGCAAACGCAACCAACTCAAACAAGGAAGCGCAAGCACCGTGCTGGCGGGCGACTACCGGCAAAGCGCCGCTAAACGATTACTAGGGGAATAACTATGGACACACGGCAGCAGAAATTATATGACGACATCAAAAGACGTTTGACCGCCATGGAAACACGCCGCTACGGCTACGAGCGCGTGTGGCAGCGTGCTGCCGAACTGGCGGACCCCAAAAACGCCAATTTTACCGTGGAATACGGCCCCGGAGGTTTTAACAAAGGGACCAAAAAGACCGACAACACCGTGGCACAGGCCGTCCCCAAATGGGCGTCGGCCATTGACGGTTTAACCACGCCTAAAACCCAAAAATGGCACGGGCTGGCAACGTCTGACGAATATTTGAACGACCGCTACGCCGACTGGCTGGAACGCCAATGCGACAAACTCTTTGCTATCCGCTACGGCGCAGGCTCCAACTTTGCCAACGCCCACTATGAGAACCTGAAAAACATTGCCATTTACGGAGCCGGCCCTTTTAGTGTTACGGAAAAATACGGCTACGGCATATCCTACCGCGCGTGGCCTGTGCGGGAATTTTACACCGAACAGAACGCCGACGGCGAGGTGGACGTTTTCTTCCGTAAATTCAAATTAAACAAACGCCAAACCCTGCAACAATTCGGTCAAAATACACCCCGGCAAATTATCGTAAGCGACGATTTGAACAAAGAGTGGGAATTTTTGCACGCCGTCTATCCAAACGACGATTATCAGCCAAGACGCTTAGACCCCACGCACCGCCGCTACGCGAGCGTGTACGTTTGCCTTTCCACCCACGAAATCGTGGAAGAAAGCGGCTACAATGTCTGTCCCTTTTTCTACCCGCGCTATGACGTATTTGCTAGTTTACAGGAGCCGTACGGCTACTCGCCGGTTATGCAACTGATGCCGGAAGTGCGCACGCTGGCGGCTATGATGAGGACCAACCTCAAAACCGCCCAAAGAGCCAGCGACCCGACGTGGCTGCTTGCCAATGACGACATCATAAACGCGGCCCGCGTGGGCGTACCCAACGCCATTATTCCCGGCGGACTAAACGAAAACGGGCAACCGCTCGTCGCCCCTATGCAAGGCCCCAACGCCATGCCGTTTAGCTTGGAAATGCTCCAAGACATCCGCAACACCATAAGAGAAGGCTTTGAATTAAACCTGTTTACGGTGCTTGTCAACCGACCCGATATGACGGCAACCGAGGTTTTACAACGCGCACAGGAAACAGCAACCCTTTTAAGCCCCACGACAAGCCGGTTAGAAAAGGAACTCCTGTCCGGCGTGATTACCAAGGAACTGGAAATCTGCACGCGTGCCGGACAGTTGGAGCCTATGCCGCCAGAAATGGCAGAAGCTATGGCCAGCGGGCAAGTGGGCCTGCAGGTGCGCTACGAAAGCCCTATCCGCAAGGCACAGGACGCAGGCACGGGAGCCGCCATTTTACGCACGGTGGAACTTGCCGGAGCCTTACAGCCCTTTGACCCCAGCATTAAAAACTTAATCAACGCACCGCGCATTTTGAAAGAAATCGCCAAGGTGTACGGCGCACCCGTCAAAATCTTCAATACGGAAGAAGAAAAGGCGGCAGCCGATTTAAGCGACGCACAACTGGCACAGGCCCAAGCCATGCTTGCCGCCGCGCCGGTAATCGGCAAGACGGCGAAAGACCTGGCCGACGCCCAGCAGAAAACAGGCACGCAAGTGAGGTAAAACGTGAACAAACTACTCACGCTGTATCAGCGCTTATTTAGAAAGCGGCTCGCCTACAAAACGGTGTTTGACCCCGCTAAACTGGAGGTCAAAATCGTACTGGCGGACCTTGCCAAGGTATGCCCGGCAAACCCCGCACGCGGAACCGGCGCACCCATAGACGAAAAGAAGGTTTTTATTAATATCGGACGGCGGGAGGTGCTAAACCACATACTGGCTATGACCAACCTGCCGGACGAAAAATTAAATGCACTCGCACAGGAGGAAGAACAATGAGTGAACCGACCAACACGGCAGCCGACGCCTTGACCGGCGGAAGCGAGCCAACCAACCCGACGGAACCGACGAACCCGACAAACCCCCAATCGACCGACCCCAAACCGCAAGTGCCGGACGGATATGTGGCTTTGCCGACCGATAAATCCACGCCGGAAGAACTCGCCGATTTTTACAGCAAACTCGGCAGACCCGAAAGCGCGGACAAATACGGCATTGAACTCACTAACGACGAAGGAGCCGCTGCCAGCAAAGCATTTGCCGACGCCGCCTTTAACGCGGGCCTGACCAAAGCCCAAGCCGAAGCTGTAGCCAAAGCGTCTAACGACTTTGTGGCTCAAAAATTGGAAGCGTACCGCGCCGAGCAGGACAAACAAATGAAAGACCTGCAAACCGCGTGGGGGGCTGATTTCAATAAGAACACCGAAATTGCCCGCCAAGCCGCCCGCCAATTTGGACTGGATAACAAAGAAACGCTGGCCCGTTTGGAAAGCGCGCTGGGCAGCAAAGCCCTTATGGAACTTATGCACAAAATCGGTTCTGCTATCGCTGACCCCGCCCTCAAAGGCGTAGGCGCAGGCAAGAACCCCGGGAGCGCCAAAGCGTACACCCGCGAAGAAGCAGCAGCCAAAATGAAGGAACTGCAAGCAGATAAGGCCTTTGGGGCCAAATTTATGGCAAACGACCCCGAAGCCAAAAAACTGTTTGAAGAGGTTTCCAACGCTATGGCAGGAGGAAACTAACTATGCCACAACAGGAAAGAGTGACCCGCGGACAGTTTATGCGCTTCTTTCAAATTGCTATCCGGCGCGGACCGGGCGGACTGCGCAAGGACTGGCTCTATACCCACCTTAAACCCATGGTGGATAACCTAGAAGCCGATTTGATAGACGACGGTATCCTTACCCCAAAAGACGCCAAAAACGCCCCACAAGAGCCGAAAGAAAAAGCCGTGGAGCAAGTACAGCCGGTTAGTGCCAAAACCGAAGCACAGACCGAAACCGAGCCCGTCAAAGAGCCGAAAGAAAAAGCTGCCGAACAACCGGCTAAAAAAGCCGGCAAAAACGATTTAGGGGATGACCCTAAAAAGCCCGCGAGGAAGGGCAAAAAATAAACCGGGCAATTAGCCCAAGGAGAGAATAAATGAGCTTAACACCGAGCGACTACGCAGGCATTGAGAATCATCAAATTACGTTGAAATTCGCAAATGCCCTGCAACTTCTCGCCCAGCAGACCGTTTCCAAACTGGAAAGTTGTGTGACAGTAAAAAGCGGGCTCAAGGGCGCAACCGTTTCCCCAGCAGACCAACTGGGCACGTTTAGTACGAAAACGCGTGAAAATCGCTACGAAGAAACCCCTGCGGTTAACGTATCGCGCACGCGCCGCTGGTACTCGCCGACGATGAAGCACGGGGCCTACATTATTGATACCTTTGACAGTATCAAAATGGACTTAAACCCCCAAGAAGGCATCGTCCAATCCATGCTTGCGGCCTACCACCGCGACATTGACGCGACGATTTTGGCAGACTTTTTTGCCGCGAACAAAGTGGGTAAAGACGCTACTTCCACGGCAAATTTTGATACCACCAACATCGTTGCCAAGACGGACGCTTCCGGCGATGTCTTGGGAAAAATTGCGTTGGCTATTTCCAAACTGCAAGACAAAGACGTGGATATTGAACAGGAAGAAATTTACATGGTAGTACCGCCTTCCGTAGAAACCGCGCTCAAAGATGCCGGCTTCTATGTGTCGTCCGACTACCAAGACAGCAAGGTTTTAACTGGCAAAAAGCTCCCGCCGTATGGGGGCGTGAACTTTGTGCGCTATAACCTTGCTAAAACCAACATTGGGTCCACCGAAACCCCCAACAACGTCTATCGCTGCCCGATTTTCTGCAAATCCGGCGTCGGTTTAGGCAAATGGGAGGATTTCGTCGTTTCCGTAGATAAGCGCGCGGACCTTTCTAACGCGACACAAATCTACATGGAATATGCCCTTGGTGCGACCCGTTTGGAAGAAGCAAAATGCGCCGCGATTGACTTTGCGGCCTAATGGTTGTTTTCCTCCCGTGCGTGCTAGGGTACGTGCGGACGGTAGAGGGGGCCGAAAGACCCCTTCTACCCAAACTAAAAAGGCGGGATTATGCAGTATTTAACTGACTTACAAATTGCCAATAAAGCACTAACCAAACTGGGGCTGCCTACCATACAGTCCTTTGACAGCCAAGAAGAAGCCGCACGCCTTGCCGGGGACATTTTTGGCACGGTGCGCGACTTTGAACTGGCAACCTACCCGTGGGCCTTTGCCATTAAACGCGCGGAGTTGCCCGCACTTGCGGACGCCCCCGCCTTTGGGTATCAATTCCAATACGCCCTGCCTGTTGATTTCTTGCGGCTGGAAGGCATTTACAACTACGGTGGCGATAGTAAAAATGCCTATGAACTGGAAGGAAATACCCTGCTCACAAATATCGGCGCACCCCTGCAAATTCGCTACATCAGCCGGGAATTGAACCTAGTAAAATGGCCCCCGTATTTTGTAGAAGCACTCGCTACCAAACTGGCCTATGAAATGTGCGAACGGCTAAAACAGGACCCGCAGCGAAAAAGCATCCTGTGGCAAGAATACCAAGCCATTATCGGCACCGCTAAACGCTGCAACGCTATCCAACTGGCCGTTAAAGACATGCGGCCCGGTTCGTGGGAACTGGCACACGATGAGGAGTAATTTATGGGAATTCGCGTCAATGCAGCCTTAAACCAATTTAACAACGGGCTGGTCAGCCCCGAACTGGAAGCCCGCACCGAAATGCAGGTGGCGGCTTATTCCTGCCGCCAGTTAGAAAACGCCAGCGTTGAGGTTGCGGGCGGTGTGCATAGAAGGGGCGGCAGCGTATATGTGAAAAACTACGGCGGAGTTACACAGAAAAAAGGCTGGGGCCAATGGGAGCGAATGTCCTTGCCGGCGAGCGGGGTTATCCCTTGCGCGTACATAAACGGACAATATATCGCTTCAGGCCCCATAAGAACAATAGGAACCTCTCAGCAAGTTTATGACACTATGTATGTGTCTAGCGATTTGAAGCACTGGGAGGCGCGTTCCATTGATACAAAATTATATTATTATTCCTATTTGCAGTTTACGCAGGTAGGACCCGCTTTGTTTTACAACAATTATTACACCACTGACGGCACGCATTGGACGATGTCCGCTGACGTTAGCCACGACCCCGCTTATTATAAAAGTGTGAGCTACAACAACGGCGTATATCTGTACGCGACCAAGAAACTATTAAAAATATCCACGGACCTGAACACTTGGAGTGAGGTGTCACTGCCCACCCTGTCCGCCCGCCCGGCATATAGTGACGACGGCCCAACTATATACGCTGCTTTTGTGGCAAACAATACCTTCTTTTTGTTTTTATCGCAAACTGAAAAAACCGACGAAACGGAAAGAGGGTACAGAGATTATGATTATGTGTTAACCAGTAGTGACGGCGCCAACTGGCAGGTTCATGTGACGCAAATGAGTTTTGCGAACTTTAAAAGAGATGGCTCAACTATGACGTATGTAGGCGGTAAATACCTGCTGTTTGCAAATGGCGGAAGCAGTTTGTCGTCGCTGTTTGAAAGTGCGGACGGATACGCGTGGACTGCGGTATCTTTCAAATCCATAAATAGCTACCTCCCACTAAATATGACCGCCGGACAGGATACCGTATATGTTTTGCTTTCAAACAAAGATACCACCCAAAACAAAAGGGAACTTTATAAAAGCACTGACGGCGTCAACTGGGAGGCAGACGCATTCCAACCGGCGAGTGTAGCCTATCAAATTTGTCCTTATACTTTCGTGGGGGATACTTTTTTCATTCGCGTTTATAGCGACGAAATGTACAAACAACAATATTATAGTGCATCCAGCACCATAGACGGTACAAAAGCCGTACTCGTTCCCTTTGTAGTCAATCGCAATACTGCCTATGTGTTGGAGTTTGGCAATAAATATGTGCGCTTTTACAAAGACCATGGTCAAATATTATCCAGCGAAGAACAGGGTCTGGTCGTTGCGACGCCTTACTCATTAGAAGATTTGTTTGACAAGGAAGAACGGCCTCGGCTCGCCAGCGTGCAAAAAAATGACGTGCTTTATTTATTTCACCCGGACTATCCTGCCCATAAGTTAAAACGTACGGGGCGGTATAGTTTTGCAATAGAGCAGGTCCATTTCAAAAACGGCCCGTGGGAAAACATATCCGAAAACGGCATCAAACTAAGAGTGGATAAGCAAACAGGAACCGCCAATGTTTATGCCTCTAGTGATTTTTTTACCGAAGATATGGTCGGGCGTTTTGTACGAATTTATCACACAAATATAAATACGTTTGTTTGGCAAGCAGGAATGAGTGTGGTTGCAAACACTGAGTACAAGTCGGACGGCAAATTTTATACTTCAACCATCCAAGGAACTGCCGGCAACGTAAAACCAACCCATACCGAAGGCTCCGCTACCGATGGAAGTATGCAGTGGACTTATGTCCATAGCGGGTACGGCAGCGGAAAAATTACGAAAGTAGTCTCTGCCACGCAAGCAGTCGTAACGGTAGTAGAAACCTTCCCGGCTAGTGTTTATAATGCTCAAGGTTCTTCTGCTAATGCAAGTGAAACGTGGCAATTGTCTATGGCACAAAACCCCGTTTGCGGCTGTTTTTACAAAGACAGGTTATTGTTAGGTATAAACGGCGCAGAAGGACCTGTCGTTGCATTTAGCAAAACCGGGGATTATGAAAATTTTGACGACCAAGAATTTGGCGAACAACTAGCAAACTGCGCTATGAAACTGCCAGTTTTAACGGAACTAAGCGAAATTCAATGGCTCTCTGCGAGGGAAAGCCTGTATGTCGGAACAGCCGGAGCCGTAACAGAAATTGCGCCGCAGACGATGTCAAGTGCTTTTGGCCCGGAAAACATCACCTATAACACTATTACCCGCATTGGCAGTAACTGTTTGCCCCCAATTTTACTGGGCGGAAGCGAACTCTATGTTGGCGCGGAAGGCAAAAGCATTTATGACCTGTTGTACGTCAATGACAACCAAGCATATGACCCGCAAGAGGTGTCCCTGTTGTCGGCCACGTGGCTAAAAAAGGGCCTAAAAGCGTGGGCCTTACAGTACAACCCGGACCGCATTGTCTGGTGCGTAGTAAAGGACGGTTCGCTGCTGGGCCTGACTTACAACAACAGCCAGCAGGTGCGTGCTTTCCATAAACACACCACCAAGGGCCAGTTTATAAGCGTGGCCGTAATACCCAGCCCAGATGGACAAACAGACGAACTGTGGGCCATTGTGAAGAGAAAACTAAACGGTGCGGACACCTACTGCGTGGAATATTTCCGCGACGGACTCCCGCTGGATATTCCAGCCAGTTATACCGAAGACGAGCAGCAGGCATTCCGGCTAAAATACGCCTACTATGTGGACTGCGGCAAACAGATTACAAATGACACCGCCAGTGCCAGCGTGAACGGACTAACATGGCTTGCGGGCGAAAAGGTGGACGTGTTGGCGGACGGTATCATTTACCGGGGGCTTACCGTGGGAACCGACGGTACGCTTTTATTACCAAAGGCCGCTACCGTGCTAACCGTCGGGCTGCCTTACGAAACCACCTTTGAACCCCTGCCGGTACACGTGGACGGGGCCAACGGAACCGGCAACGCAAGAGCGCAACGCATAAACAAAATGGTCGTGCGCCTGCTGACTTCCGGTGGCTTTTGGTACGGCGAACGCGAAAACAAAATGGACTTTGCGTCCCTGCGCCGCCCGGAAGAACGGGCCGACGCCATAGCGCTCAAAAGTGGGGACCTGTTCTTAAATTGGAACGGCAGCCAAAGCCACAACGATGTGCTGGGGCGCGACATACCCAACGCCACCGGCGCACGAATGATTTTTAAGCAAAAAGACCCGCTGCCTTTGCGCATTTTGGCAATTTATCCGCAGCTGGAAATTACAAACGATTAAGGAGCGAACTATGTGGGGAATGATATTCGGGCAAGCCATGCAGGGCATTATGAATATGTACGGCGCGCACCAACAAGGAAAACAGAACGCGTCTATGTACGCCTTCCAAGCCCGACAGGACGAAGAAAATGCCCGTGCTGTGTCCTTAGAAACATCGCTGGCAGAAGATACCATGCGCAAACAGAACCGTAAGCAACTGGGCGAATTAGAAGCACGGCTGGCAGAGAACGGGCTTTCCGGCAGTACCTTTGACCGCGTATTCAGCGACAGCGCGTCTAACCTAGAACAGGACGCACTCAACTTGCGATACGAAGGACAGAGCCGCTGGCGCAACTATAAAAATAGCGCGGCTATGAACCGCTACGGCGTTACTATGAGCAAGGTCAATGCACGCAATGCCATGTGGCAGGCAGGCCTTAACTCCGCCGTGGGCGCCATGAGCAGTTATGCCATGTACAACGC
This sequence comes from Candidatus Avelusimicrobium sp., assembly GCF_056976295.1. NCBI lineage: Bacteria > Pseudomonadati > Elusimicrobiota > Elusimicrobia > Elusimicrobiales > Elusimicrobiaceae > Candidatus Avelusimicrobium > Candidatus Avelusimicrobium sp. The sequence goes on along the minus strand of NZ_DBMCTG010000016.1, from coordinate 23,495 downwards.
TGGGAACGCCGCCGCCGCCACGAAAGGAACTCAGTCCTTAGATACCAAACAGGCCCAAAACATTATGAATTACCAACAGCAATACGCGCCGTGGACGCGCTAGGAGGAAATTATGCCGATACCACCCAAACCAGCCGTACAAACCCTAGACCAGCGCACCACTCCGCAAGGCGTGCGCCAAAACCTGCATTTTGACCCCATGACAAACCCCGCCGCCACCTACCAGCAAATCGGCGACAACGTAATGAAGCTGACCGGTGCGCTTGTGGCTGCGCAGGAAAAATACAACGACCTGCGCGTGCAGAATTGGGAAGAACAGCTCAACAACCAGTACAAGCAAATGAACAACAAACTGGCTGCCAGCCAAAACCCCCAAGAGTACGACGCCATTGTTAAGGACACCTTAAGCCAAATGCAGGCAACCGGCAAAGAATACCTCGGCGACAAACTATTTAAAAAATGGGAAGGAACCAAAGGCAACAACTACTATGCCGCCCTGCAAACAGACGTCACAGGCCAAAAGATAGGCCTTATGCAGAAGCTCAACTATAAGACCGCGCAGGAAACCACCGAGCGCAAGGCCTACGACTATGCCTACGCAAGCCCGGAAGAAAAGAAAGCCCTTGACGCGGAATACGGCGTCTATTTGGAAACAAACGACTTCACACCCGCCCAAAAGCAGGAACTAAAAACCCAGTACGAAAACCAAAAGGTCAACGGGCAACTGGCCTATATACTAGACAAAGACCCCTCCCAAATTGCCCGCATTGGTACGGACGGTAAAGTGAAAAGCATTATGGACGACCCGGACAAATTCAAAAACCTGTCCGTGGCGGAAAAAATAGAGTGGAAAAACAAAGCCCTGCGTAGACAGCAGGAAACTGCAGGAACCACAAAGGAAAAGAAAATAAATGACTTTTTAAGTAAGTTTAACCAACTATGGCAGGACAACCCCAGCCAAGCGGAACTACTCTATAAGCAACTATTAGAGAAGCCGGCGGACTTTGAAAAGAGCACCGGCATGACCGCGCAGCAGGTAAAATCTGCCTATTCCTACATGAAGGACGTGCTGGAACAGGGCGAAGCAGGAGCCGAAAAACAAAACAACTGGGCCGATGTACAAATCAAATATAACAGTTTGGGCCTTGACAGCAAGGGCAATTTTCACGCCAAGCAAGGCAGCGTGGAGTACGACCGCCCCACCGTGGAACAACTAACCGACCTAATCAACGTGGTGGACGATGGAATCACGGTTAATGGCTTTGGCAGCGGAAACCGCAAAAACGCCATAGAAATGAAGCGCAACATTATGCACGAAATCGCCACCCAAATCAAAGACGACGATGTGCAACTTTCCAACACATCCGGCTGGTTTAGCAGCGACACCGTGAGCGAATACATGAAAAAGCGCATAAAAGAGAAGCTGGAAAAGGACCTGCACGGGGCCGAAATCCCGGACGAACTGGCAGCGCAACTATATGTGGACACCTTCAACACCCTGCGCCAGCGAAACGTCAACCTCGCCGCCACCGATACCGCCAGCAAAGCGCAAGCCAAAGCCGAGCTGGGCGTGGTCTATGCCACCCTAATCGGCAACCGCTACCTGATAGACGATAAGCAGGTGGGGGCCGTACTGACCAACACCGGCGCGCTGCATAACGTAAGCACCGCCAAGAACCCGGACGCACCCAAGCTCAAAGAGCCGCAAGGGTACAAGCCGGAAATGATAAACAACGTGGCCTACATGGTGCGCCGCGACAAAGACGGGAAAATTATTGATAAATATCCCGCTTGGATGAAATAGGAGCAAACTATGAACCTGCCGGAAGAAAGAACCGTTTATTTAGAAAAAGATAACATCAGCGTTAACACTACGTCAAACAACCCAGCGGAAGTGGAGTATTTGACCGCCCTGCAACGCTTTAATAAAAAACGTGACAACTACTTCTCTATGAAGCCCATAGAGCAGACCCGCGCAGAAATCGCCCAAAACGCCGTACGTGAGCAGAAAAACAGTTTGCTGGGACAGATGCCGCGCGGAGCCGCCGGAGCCGCTGTGTCGGGCGTACAGACGCTGGGGCGCCTAGGGGTAGGGGCTATCATGCAAGCCATAAATGACACCCGCTACACTTGGGAACGGACCAAACTCACCGACAAATACACATGGGGAAGCGGCAACATTAAACGCGAAAATTACAAAACTGACGAAGAATACGAAGCCGCCAAAGCCAAGTATTACAACGATTTGAACGCCCAAAGCCGCCAGCTGGAAGCCATGCACCAAAATGTGGACCGCTTCGCACGCGAGCAAATGCAGGAAATGAAGGAACGCCACGAGAACTGGCTACGCCACACCGGACTTGCCAAAGAAGAAACTGACGGTTTCCTGTACGATTTATCGGCGGGCGGCGCTTCGCTTTTAATGGCCCTAGGCACGGCAGCCATTACCAAATCCCCAGCAGCCACCGCTGCGGTTTTTGGAGCCATACAAGGGCGGCAAAGTTATGAGGAAGCCCTCGCCAATGGCGTCAGCCCGGAAAAAGCCGAAAAAATCGGCCTAGGAGCCGGAGCCGCCGAAGCCATACTTGAAAAGGTGGGGTTGGATTTCTTCCTGCGCGGGCTAAAAGCACGCAGCTGGGGAACCAAACTGGTACGCAACTTTTTAACGGAATCCATACAGGAAGGTAGCCAAGGGGCTGCTAACGAAATCATTATGCAAAACTGGGGCGGCAAAGAAGCCAGCATCCGGCAAACCCTAGAAGAGGTGGCCTATCAAGCCCTTTTAGGCGGACTTACCGGCGCGGGAGCCACCGGCGCACATATCGGAGTGGAAGCCGCCGTGCGGCGCATTTTGCCCCAAACAGCGGCCGCTGCGCAAGGCGTATCCACCCAAGAAGGGGATAAAATACCGCCGCCCACCTTGGAACAAGTGCAGGAGCTGGTCCGCGCCAACGAAGGGCGCGAACTGACCCTGCAGGAACGCTACGGTGTCATTCTTTCCAACGGGCAAGCCAAACTGGAAGCCCTCGGTGTGCCGAAAGAAACCGCGCAGCAAATGCTCGCAGGCGTTATTTTGAAGGCCGGAAGCCGCGAAAGTTTAGAAGACGTACAACAAATGCTAAACGACGAGAACAACCCGGCCACCTATAAAAACGGGGACATTTTGGAAAGTGCGAAGGAATTTGCGGAAGCCGTACGCGGCACGCAAAAACAACTCACGCCTGAAGAACGCCAACAGGTATATGACATCCGCGACGACGTGCGCGAACGCGCCCTGGAAGCGGGCTACACCGAAGACGAAGCGGAAGCCGCAGCCAACATGCATGAAGCGTTTGCACAGCTGCAATACCAAATATCCGGCGAAACCCCACGCTCGTGGTACGAACGCAACCAGGTGCAGTTTAAGGACTTACGCACACGGGAAGAGGACACATCCTTTAATTTTGGAAACAATGCGGATTACGCCATAGACCGCGACGGCCTGCCGGATGACGGACCGCAGGTGGTATTCCAAGCGGCAGCGGCTATGTACCAAAATCCGGCCCAATCCCTCGTTGAATTTGTGGACTTTTACAAAGCCAATAAGGAAAACCCAACTGAACAAAGCAAAAGTTATTACCGGCTGCAGGCACAATCGGGGGCGGCTGTTGACGTACCGTTTAACCGCGTAAAGCACATTGACAACCGCCATCACCTCACGCCGCAACAATGGGCGGCATTAGAAGCGGGACTTGATAACGTGGAGTATGCCTATTACATACCCGGACAAAAAGGGGAAAATAATGGCGTTCCGGTTTTTATTAAAGCCAACACCGAACAGGGAAAAGCAGGGGCTACTTTGGAAATATTACCTAATGGACGTATTCTGTTAAATACCGCTTTTTTTGACAGCGACGCAAACATTGACAACTGGGCAAAAAACGAGCCACTCCAACGCCCTAGCTCCAAAAAGCCGGTTCTCGTTGGCAGTGGCACTCGTAGTATAGCTGATATTGCGGAAAATTTCAAGGCCCAAAACGAGGGACCAAATGTGCTGTTCCAGCCAGCGTGGCACGGAAGCCCCTCCGATTTTGAAAATTTTGACCTTTCGTATTTGGGAACCGGCGAAGGCGTGCAAGCACACGGCTGGGGCGTTTATGTTGCCGCCAGCGAAGAAACCGCGAGAGGATATAAAGAAATGGACGGCGGCTGGAAATACGACGGGGAACACAGCGTCATAGAAGACATCGGCGGTATTGATTACGCCCTGCGAATAAAAAACGGCGAACTGACTATTGAACAAGCGCGTCGTGATATTGAAGGAGCCATAGAAGACAACAGTACACTTATTGAAAAACTAAAAAAACAAGGAACCAAAACCCCCATGGAACAATGGTCCCTCGGACGTATTGAACAAACGCTTGAACGGGAAAAAAAGGCCCTCGCCGCCATTGATAAATTTGACCCCGACTTGCTGCAACAGGGCAGCGGGCGCTTGTATAGAGTGGATATCCCGGAAAACGACGTGCTGCTTGACGAGCAGAAGACGTTTAACGAACAGCCGGTAAAAGTGAAAAACGCATTAAGGAACATGGCGAAAGACCATAACAGCAAATTATTGAGAGAATCTATTGCTGACAACGAAACGGGCGGAAGTATATACCGCGCTATTGCGGCCGATAATGAGAATTTTCTTAAAGAACACAATGAACAGAGCAGTCCTGTCATAACCTCAAAAAACGCTTCCGAGATTTTACTGTCGGAAGGAGTTAAAGGCATTACATACGAAGGGGCGATAGATGGGCGGTGCTACGTTGTATTTGACGATAAAGCCGTCAAAATTTTAGATAAATTTCACCAGGGCGAAGAAAACCCGCTGGGGCAAACCGAATTCACGGACACCGGCGCGGTTATCACCTTGCTGGAAGGAGCCAACAAAACCACCCTGCTGCACGAGTTGGGGCATGTTTTCCTGCGTGATTTTGAACGATTAGCCGCAGAGAATGACAATGCAGCCACCCGCCATTATACGCAGGTTATTGAAAGTTTCCTAGGCAAAAAGGAAGGCTCTCGCTGGAACCGCGAGCAACAGGAAAAATTCGCACGCACCTTCCTGGAATATATCCGCACCAAAGAGGTGCCGGACGCCCCCGAAATGCGCAGCGTTTTTGACCGTTTCAAGGACTGGCTGCAAGAAATCTACGACGCCCTGGACGGCACCCGGTTTTTTGAAAAGAACGTGAGCCAGGAAGCAAAGGATTTCTTTAATGAGGTGCTAGCCCCGCAAGCCGTACAGGTGCCGGACGCTGCCAAATTCCGTGGCAAGCTGCGACAGGTCCGCCAGGCGGTAGAAGACATTAAACACAACCGACTGCCGCGCGCCGAAACTGGCCTTGCGCTGGCCGACATCAAAGCCCTTTACAGCCAAACCAAACGCCGCATGCCAAAGGCCCCGCAAACCGACCTGTTGCGCGAGCTGCGCCGCCGTGGGGCTAATTACGCAGCTGCCGGACGTATTGACGCCGAAGCGTACCGCAACGCGCGCATTCCCAATAAACTCGACGGGATAGGGGACGATCCGGCCCGCTGGCTAACCGATGCCGGCTATATGGGCAAAGGGTACGGCGAAACCTACGAGTCACAAGACGCCATGGACCAACACGCTCACGACCTTATCCAGGCCGCCCTGGACGGCAAAAAGGTTTATCGTTTAGAAGACAAAACCGCCAGCACACAGCGCGAACATTACCGGGAAGAGCTGGAAATTATAAAAGAGGTATCCGACAACCTGGAAGGCGCACAAGAGGTACTGCGCAAGATTAACGAGATAGAGCGCAAGGGCTACCGCGTTTTAGACCGCGACGACGTGCGCCTGTTGGAAGAAAAACTCAAAGCCACCGAGAAACTGGCCGACACTGAAATTGACAAGCTAAACGGCCTGAAAAAGGATATTGTGGACGAAATCAAAAAGCGCGTGGACGCAGACCAGCTGGAAGCATACCTGGCCCGCATTTCTGCGGCCAAGAACAAGGAAGCATTGGAAACCGCCGTACGCCGCACTATGCTGGCCATAGAAAAGGCCTACGTCAACCGCACGCTTCAAATGCTGCACCTTTTGCAGAACCCCCGGACCAAGGCCACTCTGAAAGAAATACAGACTGCATGGCAGGCCCCGGACGCAGACGAACAACGGGCCGAGCAAATACTGGCGAAGAAAGACGGCGTTGTGAAAAACTACTTAAAAGACGCCTTTGTCAGTATTAGCGACAGGCTGCGTCGCGTAGATAAACAACTGGCCCGCAAAATTGAAGATTTGCCGAGAAAGCGTGTCATGCGCAACAGCCGCTACCGCCAATATTTCGGGGACTACATAACCTATATTTACAAATACGTGGCTAAAAACCCTGAAGATTTTGAACTCTTGTCGTGGGCGCAAATGAACCGCAACGACCGGGCAGAAGCGGAAATCGCCGTCAAATACAAAGACGTCAAATTAAACGGCAAGAACCTCACCCAACTCATAGAAGAAAAGAACGACGGCCTCAAAAAAATATGGGAAGAGGGCGTGAACCATGGCCTGTCTATCGGCTGGCTGGAAGCGTACAACCCGCGCCGCATGGCAAACACAGACGCATTCATTGAATTTTTACAAGGCACGTCGGAGTGGAGTAACATTGACCGCGTACTCAAAATAATGGGTGTGGAAAACGGCACAACAGCGGAAAAGGCCATGGCAATAAACAAATATTTTAGAGGTTTTGAACCTAAGGACCTCGCCGCCGCGCAGCCCAGAAATATAAAGCAACGCGACATTATGTACGTTTCAAAGGCACTTAGCAAGTTTTACAAAAACTCCTACGAAGCCCTTATGGACTATGCCGACGACATGGCAAAGGCCATAAGCATAAAAGAGGTCTTCGGCATAGGGGAAGACAACCTAGACGACTCGGTCGGCAAACTGGTGCTGGAAGCAAAAGAACGCTACCGGCTATCCTACCGAGAAGAAAAGCTCCTCAAAGATGCCATAACCACCTTTGTGCGACCGGCGAAAGCCAGCCAAGTGGTGCGCGGGATAAAGACGTTTAGTTATTTAACGACCATTACAAACCCCATAAGCACCATTAGCCAGTTGGAAGATATCGGCTTTACGTTTGCCCAATGGGGACACGGAAACACCTTGCGCGCCTACGCAAACGCCCGCAAAAACGGTGGGTGGATAAAGCTGGAGCAAATCGGCGCGGAGGTGTACGACGTAGACATGCGCAAAGAGCGCGAGGGCGTTATGGATAAAGCCCTGCGCAAATTGCTTGGCATCAACGGTTTTACAAGCATGGACCGGCTGGGCAAGGAAACCTACATAAACGCGGACTTCCAAGCCCGGCAACAACAGGCCCAAAAGAGCCCGCAGAAACTACAAAAGGAACTGGAAGGCCTATTCATGCCGGAAGAAGCTGCCGAGGTGGTGGAAGCATTGAAGAACGGGGACATCAACAATGACAACTTGCAATCTCTGCTGTACTACGATTTGTCGGCGGTGCAACCTATGAGTTTGCTGGATATGCCGGAGCGGTACGCATTGGGCGGTGGTGGCTATAAATTGCTCTACCAATTAAAGAGTTTTGCGGCCCGTCGCGCTAACTACCTATACACCCGCATGCAGGAACAATTCCATGAAGCCCAAACGCCGGAAGAGTACGCAAAGGCGATTGCGGACAGCATGCGGTTTTTTACTCTTTTAATCGGGTACGGAGCCCTTACCAACTTATTAAAAGATTTTCTGCTTGGCCGCAGTTTAGATGTTACGGAAGAACTGGTGGACACCATCCTGCAAAACGCTATGGTTACCCGCTACATGATAAAGCGCGGCAAGCAGGACCCCATGAACGCGCTAATCAATGCCGTCGTGCCGCCAGCCTTAGGGACCGCAAATGACCTGTGGCAAGATACCGGGCGCGTAATAAGCGGGAAAAAGGACATCAGCCAAATGAACATTTGGAGCCGTCTGCCGATTTTCGGTAAGCCGTACTACTGGTGGTTCGGTGGCGGAAAAGCGATAACCGAGAAAGACAACAAAGAAAAAGGCCTGTTCAAAATTAAAGGGTGGGCCGGTAAATAAGGAGCAAATATGATAAGCGACGAAAGAGCAAAGCAGACTTTTTCCGGCAACGGGAGCAGTAAGAAATTTCCAATCCCGTTTGATTTCTTTAAAAATACGGCGGGAGTTTTTGACAAAAACAATCAAATCAGCGTGATTTTGACAGATGCCGCCGGAACGGAAACGACCCTCACAGAAGACACCGACTATGAGGTGGAAATACACAACACAGGACTCACGGAAGACACAGACGGCGAGACGAAACTGGACGATACCGGCAACAGCGGCAGCGCTGGTTATTCCGGCTATGTCGTCTTGAATACAGCCCCCGCCGTTGGCGAGAAACTGACGATTATGCGCGACGTGCCACTAGTGCAGGAACTGAACCTTGCAGCCGGGCAGGAAATCCCAGCGGTAGCATTGGAAGCCGCACTGGATAAAATCGTCATGACGCAGCAACAACTTAACGAAAAACTCCAACGCGCCATTTGTTACCCTGTGAGCGCTGAGGAAAAACCCAGTGCAGAAGGCTTTTTAGAGCAGTTAAACGAACTGAAAGACACGGCTCAAAAAGCGCAGGCAGAGGCCCAAAAGGCTTTATCCCAAGCCTCCGACTTGAAAGACGAGACCTTGCAAATTGCGCGGTGCGCACGCAATATAGCCGGTGCGGATGAAGATGTGCCGGTGGATATTGCTATTTTGTTAGACGAGATAAAAGAGACACAGGAGAACTAAATTATGGCAGACGAAACGACTATCTATTCTGCGAAACATTGGGCGGCCAAGGCGGCTAAAAGCGCTACGGCAGCGGCAGGCAGCAAGGAGGATGTTGCGGCCAACGCTACTGCGGCGGCCACCAGTGCCCAAACGGCAAGTGAAAAGGCCGAGGATGCGGCCAGTTCCGCCACCAGCGCGGCGGCGAGTGCGACGGCCGCGGCTGGAAAGGCTACGCAAGCGGCTACTTCGGCCACCAATGCAGGGCAAAGTGAAACGGCAGCGGCCGCATCGGCTACGAATGCGGCGAACAGTGCCACGGCGGCGTCTAGCAGTGCAACTTCCGCCCAAACGGCCCAAACCAAGGCACAGGCTTTGGCCGAATTGTGCAAACAACTGGCCAATGCGCCGGAAGACCAAGCGGTGGATGTTTCCGCGCTGAACAGTTAGGAGGGCATTATGAGCGAAGAACAAGTTTATTCTGCCCGGCATTGGGCCGCCAAAGCGGCGGCCAGCGCGCAGGACGCGGCGCAAAGCGCGCAAAATTCCCGTGGACTTGCTATCGGGCAGTTAGTGTGGAGCCAGTCCTCATTAGCCAAAGACAACCCCGGCTGTTTGCCAGCGTGGACAGGCGAGTATTATCCTAACGCCTCCGCGTTGTACCCCGATTTTTACGCGTGGGTCAAAAGTCACCCTGAACTATGCAAAACAAAGGCCGAATACGACGAACTGGTGAACACGGCACAGGGGTGTCTGTTTTATGTGGTGGACGAGGTGGAGGGCTCCTTGCGTTTGCCCAAGTATAAGTTGGGTGGGCGCGTCTTGGTGGATAGCAAACAACCCACAGCAACATCCCCTTCTTGGTATAACTTGTATTCTGACGGCTGGCTTGAACAGGGAGCCAGATATGAAACCAACGTAAATATTGAAAATATCACGTTCTTTAAGCCGTTTGCGAGTGTTCCGTTAGTTTTAACCAGTGTGCAATCAACAAGCAGAACAAGTTATAACGACTTTGGGATTGATGTTTACAATCTAACTACTACTGGTTTTACAAAGCAGGATTTGCGTGCTGTTGGTATGGGATGGGGCTGGGAAGCCAAAGGTTATGCCGCTGGTACTCCTATGGGAAATATCAAGTATCCGTGGGTCTGCGCCTACAACGCCGCTATTCCAGCAAGCACTGCCCAGGCGGCAGAGTTTATACAAACAGTTAGCGAAATGCAAACCTCTAAACTAGATAAAGCAGCCTCAAATAATTTCATTGGTTTTGTTGATACAACTGCTGGAATTTCAATTACTCTTCCTTATACGGCAACTTCCAATGGTTGGATTTGTTGTACTTGGAATGGCGATAATGCTTATTCTAGTGGGGCTCTCGCGATTGATGGAGTGAATGTGTTTTATCATCTTAGTTCCGCTAGAGATGGACGCGACTCATATTGGGGAAATACAGCCTTGATTCCAATCCGAACAGGACAAGTGGTAACCTCGACAGGAACAGTTCCGCCAAATGGAAATAAATTATTTTTCCCTTTTAAAAATTATTAGGAGCAATTTTATGGTACGAAAATATGCAAAAATTCTGGATGAAAAAACAAAACTTTGTACTGTCGGAATTGGTACAGATAAAAAATTTTACCAATCGATGGGAATGAGCATAATGGATGTTGAGCAAGGCTGGAATGGGGATTGGTATCTAATGGGTTTTGCACCCCAAAAGCCGGAAGTTCCAGAGCCTACGACAGAAGAAAAGGTGCAGGCGTTGGAACTTTCCACCGGGCTAACCCGCGCGGTGCGGGAACTGGTCCTTGCCAACAATAGCGGCGTAAGCGACTATGTGCGAGGCAAGGCGCAGGAAATTGAGTCTTTGGCTAATCTATTGCGTGGTGGGCCGGCTGAGTCCGCGCAGGCCGAAACCCAAAAAGAGGAGGGCCAATAATGGAATTAGACTTTAATGTGCTTTGGAAAGTGGCGGCTGTGGTATTTGCCGCCGGCGGGTTATGGAACGAACTGCGCGCTATCCGCAAAGACCTGTCCCGCTTGGAATCCAAGCAGGATAAATATAACCATCTGCAAGAACGTGTGGCCAAGTTGGAAGATAGTTGCGCCAACGCGCATAAGCGTATTAGTGAAATGCATTATCGCCGGAGGGAAGATTAATGGATAACGTAAAAGCCGCGGCCTATATTCGCCGCTATGAGGGCTTTTCAAAACTCCCTTACAAATGCCCTACGGGCCATTTAACCATTGGCTACGGGCATAATTTGGAAAACGGTATCAGCGCAAATGCCGCCTTGTTTATCCTGCAAGAGGATTTAACCCAGGCGGAACAAGCCGTCAAAAAGGCGTTCCCTTGGTGGTGGAAACTGGACGACGCGCGGCAATTTGTATTGGTGGATATGGCATTTAATATGGGCATTGCCGGCTTAAAGGGCTTTAAAAAAATGCTGGCCGCAGTGGAAAAGGGCGACTATCAGACCGCCGCCAAAGAGATGTTGGCGAGCAAATGGGCGGCGCAAGTAGGCCGCCGAGCAATAGAAAATGCCCGTATTATGGAAACGGGCCAATGGATTTAATTCCGGCGAATTCGCCGGAATTGAAAAGGAGTGAAAAATGGAACTAGGAATGATTATCTGCCTGGCCGCAGTTGCGTGCGTGGGCTTAATTGAGTGGACGAAAAACTTGGTAGAAAAGTTTTTCAAGGTGCCGGGCTTTGTATGGTCCTTGGCGGTATTTGCCGGGGCTATGCTCTGCGGGTTCATTGCCGTTTATGGCGCGGGGATTACGGCCAAAACGCCGCTTATGGCGGTGCTTATCGGGCTGGTGGTATTGGCCTTGGCACAAATCGGCTATGACGGCATTAAACGTGCGATTATGAGCCGTGCGGAAAAAGCCCTGACCAATGAAAAAACTAACTAGACTGTTAGCCCTGCTACTACTGGCAGGGCTACTATTCTCCAACTGGCACAAGGCGCGGCAACTGGATAAACTGACTGCCAAGACGGCCACTTTGCCCGAAAACACCGCCGCCCAAGTGGTTATAAAGGCCAACAAACTCACGGCCAAGGTGCGCCGACCGGACGGTTCTGTTAAGGCCACTGTAAAATATGTGCCGCCGGAGGGCACGGTGGAAGTCGTCCGGCCCACCCAGGGAGCCGAAAGGATACGCGTAAAACGCGCCGGTTTTACTTTTCGGCCCGCGGTGCAGGGGTTATTGGGTAGTGATATAAAAGCCGGACTGGGCGCACGTTTGGCCTATTTTGACCGCTATGGTGCCGGGGTAGGCTTGGACCAAAAAGCCGCCCCTTATGTGTTTGCGGATAGGCGCCTAGACGATTTTACGGGGCTTTTGCGCAACACGACCGCCGGCGTATTTGTAGGCCAAGGACGCGTAGGTATGCTGATAGGGGTTTATTTATGAAATGCAAGCACGCGGAATACGACCACTATTTTTGGGAATACATGTGCCTGAAAACAGGGGAACCCTGCCGGTTGGCATGTGAAAAATGCAAAAAAGAGGATAACTCATGAAAACAAAAGCAGAACTACTAAAAGAAATTGCCGAACTAAAAGAAGCGCAAGCCAACTGCCATGGAACCAAGTGTGAGGTTTACAGCCGTGTTGTGGGGTATTTGCGACCGGTGCAGGGCTGGAACAAAGGCAAAAAAGAGGAGTATGCTATGCGAAAAGTGTATGATGTTGAACATCCGAAACGGTCCTGCGGCTGCCAGTAAGCCCAATCAGAAGCACCAACACTGCACAAGACTGCACGGGGTTTATGCTGACATTTTGCTGACAACGCAACTGCCGCACAGGTCCGCAATTTCCCAATTTTGCAAAATAGGTTTTACGACGAGAAAAAAGGCTTTTTGGCAGTTTGTATGGCTAGAAAGCCCTTGTAAATAGAAATACCCCCGGCGGGAGTTGAACTCGCAACCTTCTCCTTAGGACGGAGCCGCTCTATCCAATTGAGCTACGGGGGCGTAAAACAGTTATTTAGCAGCCTTTTTGATGCGTTTACCGGCTTTTTTAGCCTTTGCCGCAGGAGATGTCTTGCCTTTCGCGTGCGCCTTTTTAACGGTTGTTTTGGGCGCAGGTTTCCGCGTGGACACTTTTTTTACAACGTCTTTTACCGCACTTTTTTTAGCGGACGATTTTTTATCCGTTTTTTTAGCAACAGCCTTTTTTGCTTCGTTCGCTTTTTGTTGGGCAATCAGCACGGCCCGCTGTTTTAACAGTTTTGCAAGCGGGCTTTTGTCTATTGTTTGGCCCAAAATATTTGTTTTTAAGCGCGGCTGCATGGCTGTATGCAGTTTGCGTGTGCGTAAATCCAGGGCGGCGGGTTCCAAAATTCCCGCTTTATAGGCTTCTTTGCGCAGGGTGTTTACGGCTCGTTCCTCAATTTGGCGTACCCGCTCACGCGACAAACCCAAAATATCCGCCACTTCGCCCAGTGTTTTTGGCTCATTATCGTCCAGACCGTAGCGCATAATAAGCACCTGGCGGTCCCGGTCGTTTAAATCAGCCATACTTTTTTTGATGCTGTTTTGGTTTTCATTTTTAAGAAAAACATCGTGGGGATTTCCTTTTCCGTCGTCGCTGATTAAATCTTCCAAGGTGGTTTCGTCCTCATCGTGAATCAGCGTAGTGAGAGAATCAACCCCTTTAGCGGCATTTAAAGTGTCCATAATAGACTTTACCTGCCGCGCAGTCAAATTGAGTTCTGCCGCCATTTCGTTTAAGGACGGGTCGCGCCCGTTGGCTTCCTTCAACTCGTTCCACGCGCGGAACCATTTTTTTAAATTTCCCCACGCGTGCGACGGAATTTTGATAGAGCCGGATTGTTCCTCAATATATTTGCGGATATATTGCTCTATCCAATATACGGCATAAGTGGAAAAACGATAGCCTTTTTCGGGTTCAAATTTATCAATCGCTTGCAGAAGCCCCAGATTGCCTTCTTCAATCAAATCCATCAGGTCCATACCCGGGCGCTGGAAACGCTTTGCCGTCGGAATAACCAACCGCAAATTCATTTCCATAATTTTATTTTTAGCATCTTTATTGCCTTGTTTGGCAAGTTTCCACAACCGGGTCATTTCGTTCCGGTCCAGTTCTTGGGTGATTTTACCCAAATGCTTAAAATATTCGTTTACACTATCAAGCGACTCGTTTTCCATATACAATATAATATCAAACTTTTTGACGGTGCGAAAGGTTTTTGCCTATAAAACCATACACAAAACGCCCGCCGTAATCAGTCCGCTGCCAAGCCACACTTTCAGACTGACAACTTCGTGCAAAAATAAAACAGATAACAGAATTGCCAGCACCACGCTGAATTTATCTACCGACACCACACGCGAGACCGTGCCCATTTGGAGTGCTTTATAAAAAAACAGCCACGAACCGCCTGTCGTTAAACCAGACAAGATTAAAAAGGTCCAACTTTTTGGGCTAACTAGGGTCAACTGTTTGTTCGTGCCCGTCATCCATACTATGCCCCACGCCAAAACTAATATTACCGTTGTGCGGATGGCTGTCGCCAGGTTGGAGTTTACACCGTCCACACCCACTTTGGCCAGTACGGAGGTAAGCGCAGCAAAGAGTGCTGATAAGAACGCATATACAAACCACATTTTTTGAGTTCTCCTTGCTTATATTTTATCACTTTCACTACTTTCCCTACGCGAACGGGAAAAATAGTGTTATAATAAAAAAAGCAGTATGCCAATTTTATGGGAGGAAATATGTCCACAGAAAGACCGTCTAAGACTTTTCTGCAAATAATGTTTATGTGTTTGGGTTTCTTTGGAATCCAATTCGGCTGGGCTTTGCAAATGGGAAATATGAGCGCCATTTATTCGCGTTTGGGCGCGAGTGAGGACCAAATTCCTATGTTGTGGCTGGCTGCCCCGGTTACCGGCTTGCTCGTTCAGCCGTTGGTGGGGTATTTTAGCGATAGAACCTGGTGCCGCTTGGGCCGCCGCCGCCCATACTTTTTGGGTGGGGCTATTTTCTCTATGTTTGCGCTTTTTTTAATGCCACAGGCCTCAGCCATTTGGATGGCCGTTATTGCCCTGTGGATATTGGATACATCGGTCAACGTGAGTATGGAGCCGTTCCGCGCATTTGTGGGGGATATTTTGCCGGAAGCGCAGCGCAAGACGGGTTATGCTATGCAGAGCGTAATGATTGGCGCGGGGGCGGTAATTGCTTCTTTTCTGCCGCAGATTTTGACGGCTGTCGGCGTCAGCACCGAAGCCCCGCTGGGGCACATCCCCAATACGGTTAAATATTCGTTTTACATTGGTGCGTTGGTGCTGATTGCGGCGATTTTGGCTACGATTAAAACGACGCCTGAATATCCTCCGGCCGATATGGCGGAATTTAATAATCTCAAAAAACAAGCGTTTAATCCGTTTAAAACAGTGCGAGAAATGTGCCGCGCGTTTATCACAATGCCCGTTACAATGCGCCGTTTGGCTGTGGTGCAGTTTTTTACTTGGGCGGCCTTTATGGTAATGTGGGTATATTTTACGCCGGGTATTGCTTCGGGTGTATTCCACGCCACACCGGGTACGGCGGCCTACGAAACTGCCGCCAACTGGGGCAGTTCCTGCTTTGGCATTTATAATGGCGTGGCGTTCGTGTTTGCTTTTGTCTTGCTGTGGCTGACTACTAAGTTTTCCGCCAAGGCGATACACATTGCCTGCTTGACGGTGGGCAGTTTGGGTTTGGGTTCCTTGGGGCTTACGCTGTTGGGCGTGCAGTTTACACAAATGGGGCTTATCTTCCCGATGATTTGCATCGGTATTGCGTGGAGCAGTATTTTGTCTATGCCGTATGCAATGCTTTCCAATGCGCTCCCGGCGGACAAAATGGGGTTTTATATGGGAGTGTTTAACTTTTTTATCGTAATCCCGCAGATTTGCGTAAACCTCTTTTTCGGCCCGTTTATGAAGTATGTTTTAGGTGGCAGTGCGATTGCCGCCGTAGGCGTGGGCGGACTCTTTTTATTCGTGGCGGCGCTGTTTACCTTGCGGGTGCACGACCGCCAAACGCAGGAGTAAATGATGAAAATTTCCTTTCGTTTGTCTTATAATACAGTATGGGGCGAGACGCTCCACGCCGTTTTGTACCGTGCCCAAGCGGGCGCGAACGAGCGCAAAATAAATATCCCGCTATCTACACAGGACGGTAAAATTTGGACGGGAAGTATTTTGCTGCTTTTTAAGCAGCCTGCCGTTATGGCGTATCATTACGAAGTGCGCCGAAAGGATAAAACCGTTCGTCGGGAGTGGCAAAAGGTGGAGCGGCTTTTGTCCGTTTCTCCCTCTATTTCAGCCTATTATTTAAATGATGCTTGGCGTGATTTGCCCGCGCAAGCGCATTTGTATTCATCCGCAGTAACCGAAGTGTTTCGTCCTCAATCTGTTACGCAAACGCCCTTGCCGCTTTTTAAGCGTACGCTTTCATTGCGGGTGCAAGCGCCGTATGATGGAGATTTGTACCTCTGCGGTAGTACGGAGCAACTGGGAAACTGGAATCCCGCCAAGGCCCTGCCGCTTACGCGTACGCAACTAAATGAGTGGGAGATAGTGCTAAATGCTGATGAGCAAACTTTTCCGGCGGAATATAAGTTTATTGCAAAGAGTAACGGCGCGGTGTTGTGGGAAGACGGCTTTAACCGCACATTAGATAATCCGCCGTTAAAGGCGGGCGAAGTTTTTGTCCGGCAAGATTTATCTCCCCGTTTTACGGGTGAAGTTCCGGTGCGTGCGGCGGGAGTGGTTGTCCCCGTATTTTCGCTGCGCAGTGAGGACGGTTGTGGTGTAGGCGATTTCGGCGACTTAAAAAAATTAGCAGATTGGACGCAAAAAACGGGACAAAAGGTAATTCAAATTTTGCCCCTAAACGATACCACGCTTACACACACTTGGCAGGACTCTTATCCATATAGTGCCGTCAGTGTGTATGCGTTGCACCCATTATATGCGGATGTGCGCCTTTTGCCTGGCGGTAATAAATCTCTGGAAAAGGAGCGCAAAGAAATAAATGAATTACCGCAGGTGGATTACGAAAGAGCCCTGCAATTAAAATTGGAATATTTAAAAAGGGCCTTTTTAACCGAAGGAAAAAAGATTTTATCTACGCCACAGTTTCGCCGATTTTTTGCGCAAAATACGCATTGGCTGCCTGCATATGCTATGTTTTGCACCTTGCGGGACCATTATAAAACGGCGGATTTTTCCAAGTGGGGAAAATATGCCAAATTTTCGCATAACGATTTGGTGGCCTTTTGCAAGCCGGGCGCCAAGGAATATGGCACGGTGTGTTTTTGGTATTATGTGCAATTTTTGCTCCATTGCCAACTAAGTGAGGCTGCCCGGTATGCCCGCCAAAAAGGGATTATTTTAAAGGGGGATATTCCGATAGGAGTTTCTCCCAACAGTGCGGAAGCGTGGGCGGAGCCGCAACTCTTTTACCTAAACACGCAGGCAGGTGCCCCGCCGGATGATTTTTCCGCCACAGGGCAAACTTGGGGGTTCCCTACTTACAATTGGGATGCAATGGCGCAAAACGGTTACCGTTGGTGGACTCGGCGGTTGGTCCATATGGCGCAATATTTTGCTGCGTACCGCATTGACCATGTATTGGGCTTCTTCCGCATTTGGCAAATTCCGTTGCACGCCGTACAGGGGCTTCTGGGGCAGTTTGCGCCCGCTTTGCCGATGAGTGCGGACGAAATAAAGGGTTACGGCCTGCCGTTTGATGATTCGTTTATTTGCCCGCACATTACGGCGGAAACGGTGCGGAAAGTGTTTGGCGATTTAGCGGAAAAAGTATCCAAAAAATATTTAGAGTTGAAAGCAGGAGAAAAATACCAATTAAAGCCTGAATATTCTACCCAACGCCAAACGGAGCAGGCCTTTGTGGGCAAAACGGACGAAACGGCACAGCGGATAAAAGAAGGCCTTTTTGCTTTGGCGGCCAATGTGCTTTTTGTGCCGGACCATAAAGACCCGTCTAAATTTCACCCGCGTATTTCCGCGCTGACAAGTGAGGCCTACCGCTCTTTGTCCGTTGGCGAGCAACAGGCTTTTACGCGGCTCTATAACGACTATTTTTTTCACCGCCACAACGAATTTTGGAAGAACGGGGCGATGAAAAAACTCCCGGCTGTTACACAGGCTACGCGTATGCTGTGCTGTGCCGAGGACTTGGGGATGATTCCCGCCTGCGTGCCCGAGGTATTAAACAAGTTACAAATTTTGTCCTTGGAAATAGAGCGTATGCCCAAGCGGTTAGGCGAAACATTTGCCGACACGAAAAAA
The DNA here is from genome assembly GCF_056976295.1 of Candidatus Avelusimicrobium sp. Taxonomy (NCBI): domain Bacteria; kingdom Pseudomonadati; phylum Elusimicrobiota; class Elusimicrobia; order Elusimicrobiales; family Elusimicrobiaceae; genus Candidatus Avelusimicrobium; species Candidatus Avelusimicrobium sp. The sequence goes on along the minus strand of NZ_DBMCTG010000016.1, from coordinate 5,366 downwards.
TATCCGTATCTGTCGGTGGCTACGCCGTCCACGCACGATATGTCCGTACTGCGCGGCTGGTGGAAAGAGAAACGGGAAATAACTGCCCGCTTTTGGAGTGAGGTGTTGGGAAAAACAGGCGAAGCCCCCGCGGAACTGGACGGAAAAACGGCTGAGGAAATTCTACGGCTCCACTTAAACAGCCCCTCTATGCTGGCGTTGATTTCGTACCAGGATTGGACCTCTATGGACGAAACCCTGCGCGCGCCGGACCCGGATGAGGAGCGTATTAACGTACCCGCTAATCCGCGCCATTATTGGCGCTACCGTATGCCTATTACGCTTGAAAAACTGCTAGACCAAACGGCCTTTAACGATAAAATTAGGCAATTAATTAAGGACGCAAACAGATAAAAAAATCCCCCGGTTTCTCCGGGGGATTTTTCTACTGCCAAACTTTATCCGTAGGCAAGTTTAAACTTTCGCAAAAGGTTTTATCTTTGTCCTCTTTATAGAAGCATTTTAGGGTATTGTCCGGCATATAGCCAATAGCATAACGAGTATTTATAGGCAAACGGTTAGCTAATGCTATGCCTTCAATATCGTTGCTGGCTGTGTTGAGGGACGCCCGGTAAGAAAAATACTTGCTTACTCTGCGTGGAACGCTGTGTACCGCGTCTGTTCCGGGGATATCAATATCTAGATCGCGTAAGTCTGTGGTATAGTTTCCGTTAGACATAAAATAAACTTGGTTGGCTTGCCCAATGGTTTTGACTAGGGCTAGGGCTTCGGCCGCGCGGCTTTTCTCTACTGCTTTTTCGTACTGTGGCAGGGCGACGGCGGCTAAAATGCCGATAATTAGCACCACTACTAACAATTCTATTAATGTAAAACCTTTTTCCATATTTTCTCCTTGTCTGCTTTTGGAAAAAGGCTCATTAAAAAACGGCTGCTTCCGTTGAGCCAAGTCTAGTAACCCAAACAGAAACAGCCGTGGTTTATTGCCATCCAAAGATGGCAATAAACACTCGGCACAGCATATCCAAAGGATCAGTTTAGATATGTTGTGCCTAAAAACGACTGCTTTTGGACTAGACTTGTGCCGGCAGTTTTCTGCCAGCGCACCGGGTTCCTCGCCCGGTTCCAAAAACAGGATTAAATTGTTGCAGGCCTTGCGGCTTGCGTGCGACCTTTTTATTATAACAATCTTTTTGCCGCGTTGTCTTTCTAACCCAAATACGGCTTTGACAAGGGGCACATCAAACGCTATTCTCATAAAAAGGGGGAAAAGTATGGATAAAGTAAATTGTTTCCTTGAAGCATTGAAAAGGCGGCGTTCGCGCTACGCGCTGACGAACGAGTGCCCGATATCGGATAAGGCCTTAACGGCCTTGATAGCGCAAGCAGTAAAACTGACGCCGAGTGCGTTTAATTCCCAGGGGGCGCGGGTAGTGCTTTTGCTAGGGGAAAAACACAAACTTTTTTGGCAACTAACAAAAGATGCGTTAAAGAAAATCGTGCCGCCGGAAAAGTTCGCGCCCACGCAGGAGAAAATCGCCTCGTTTGCGGCCGCGTATGGCACGGTATTATTTTTTGAAGATTGGACAACGGTGGCAGATTTGCAGCAAAAATTCCCGACGTATAAGGATAATTTTCCGCTGTGGGCGTATCAGTCCAACGGGATGTTGGAATTGGTGGTTTGGACGGGGCTTGCACAGGCGGGTATTGGCGCCAGTTTGCAGCATTATAATCCGCTAGTGGACGAAGCCGAAGCGCAAGCCTTTCATATTCCTAAAACGTGGAAACTCTTGGCGCAAATGCCGTTTGGTGTGTCCGTCGGCACGGACGGGGAGAAAACCTTTTTACCCCAATCGCGCTTACGCGTAGAAAAATAAAAAGGTCGTTTTTTGATAACAACAGATCCTAGACTACGACTTTTTAGGATGACTTTGTTAGATAACAACACGACAAACTGCCCAATCGGTAGGTCCTGAAACAAGTTCAGGACGACGCTTTTATTTTTATAACAGCCTTGTTTTGTTGTGCTATTGTGTTGTCATCCCCGAGGAATTTAGTCGGGGATCTGCCGTTTCGTAAGAAAACGACGCAACAACGGATTCCCGACTACGGCTTTTGGGAATGACGACTTTATGAAAAAAGAGGTCATCCTGAACTGGTGGCCCGCAGGGTTTTCAGAATCTACTGATTGGATAGTGGTTGTTATCTAAAAGGTCATTTTGGAAGGGTTCTGTCCAAAATCTCATCTTATTTGGTAGTGTATGTACGGGGGAAAATTTGCAGAGAAGTTGGATTTTATCCAATAAAAAGCCCCCGGTTACCCGGGGGTTGTAAAGTTTCCGGACTAGGACTCGAACCTAGAATGACTGGACCAAAACCAGTAGTGATACCATTTCACCATCCGGAAGTAAATTGTTTCATCACAGCTTAAGCGAGATGAATAACGGAAAATCTGTGCTGAACCCTATTGTGCATCTTTATTGTAGCCTGAACTTTCTTCTTGCGTTTTTCCTACGGATTGGTTTTTTAATTCTTCCTCGTAGGCTTTCAATATATTCTCTTCCAGGTATTCCCGAAACTCTTGGTTAATGGGGTGAACCATATCCTTGTGGGTTCCATCGGGTAACTTGCGGGAAGGCATACAAAGAAAAACGCCGTTTGTCCCTTCTACAATTTTCATATTACGAACAACGAAGGCATCGTCAAAAGTTACACTTGCAAATGCTTTTAAGCGATCTTCGCCCATCAGATGTATTCTGACTTCCGTTATTTTCATCTTTTAAACTCCTATGAAATGTCGTAAAGAAAACTATCCGTTCCTTATTTTGTATTTTGCTTACCAAATTTTTTGCATCCTTTTCAGTTTCAACTAAAGCAAAAACCGTGGAGCCAGAACCGGACATCAAAACTGCATCTGTATTTGTTTTTCTCAAATCAAGCAGCACATTTCGTACAGAGTTTGTAAAAGGAACAACGCATTCCTCCAACCGGTTGAATAAACAATCTTTCCAAAGGGTCAAAGGACTTGCACATCTAATGTATGTTATTAATTTATCTAATTTTGAGATATTTGTCAAGACTTCTTCTTTTTGCGGGAGTTTCAGCCGCGCAAAAACGCCCTTCGTAGGCACAACGGTATTGGGGTAGGCAAGCACCAAAAAAGGCAACCGGCCCGCCGCTGGCACAGGGGTTAATTTCTCGCCGATACCCTCGCCTTTTAAAAAGGTGTCCTCGTACATAAAAAGCGGTACGTCTGCACCCAGTTTAGCGGCAATACCCAAAAGTTCGTTTTTATCCTTTTTAAAAATTTCGCACAAGGCAAGCAGTACGCCCGCCGCGTCCGAGGAGCCACCGCCTAAGCCCGCCCCGGTGGGGGTGTGTTTATCCAGCGTCATTTTGATTTTAGCGTTTAAACGGTAATGCGTCAAAAAGGCTTGCGCCGCCCGCCAAACCAGGTTGCTTTCGTCCGCGCGCAGCAGCGAGCCGACGGGGCCTGTTAAGGTGAGGGAAATTTCTGTTTTTTCGGCAGGTTCGGCTTCTACCGTTAAAGTATCGCCTATATTAATTTTGGCAAACAACGTGGCGAGTTCGTGGTATCCGTTGGGGAGTTTTCCGGTAACCTCCAAAAACAAATTTACTTTGGCCGGGCAAAAGCGGGTGATTTTCATTTTAGTTTACGCTCCGTGTTGTGCACCAAAGAACCCCAGTGGTATTCCTCGGTGGTTAAAAGTTCGCCGTTTTCGGCATAAATATTGCGGCGGCCTTCCAAAAGTCCGTCGGTATAAAATTCCTCTAATCGCACTTTGCCGTCGGCAAAATAGCCGAAACGCTCTCCGTCTAAGCGGTTGTTGGTGTAATGCTCGCGGTACCAAAGCGCACCTGACGGAAAATAAATCAAGCGTTCACCGTTTAATTTTCCGTTGGTATAATTTTCCTCCGATTCCTTGTGGCCGCTTGCGTAAAAAGTTTCTTTTAAGCCTTCAATGTGCCCGCGCACAAAAGATTCCCGTTCACGCACTGTGCCGTCGTTTTGTGTAACGGTGCGTTCGCCTTCCAGTTGGGAATTTTTATAAGAACAGCGCGTGTGGAGCATATCATTTTTAATAGGGGTAAAATATTCCGCAGGTCCCTGTAACACGCCGTTAAAATATTCCTCGCGCGAACTAATCCGGCCGTTATCTTCGTAGCGAAAGAGCGCCCCGTGGAGTTTATTATTTTTGTAATGCGCTTCGGTTTTTACTTGTCCGTTTTCGTTAAATTCCTTTACTTCTCCGTCGGGGATAGTTCCTAAAATTTCCAATGTAGCCCCGTTGGAGGACAGCGTTTCCTCTGCTACTTCCTTTCCGTTAATATAGAACGAATTGGATCCTTTGCTTGTTTTGAGTACGGTGCCGGGATAGTGGTGGTGTGGTTTTTCTTCTTTGTGTTTTCCTTCGGCGAGGGCGTGCGTTCGCTCCGTAATGCTGACGAGTTGTCCGTCCTTATATTCTTCGGTAAAAGTAACAGAATTATCCGTCAGGTTGATAACCTCAAACTTACCGTTTAGTTTTCCGCCCGCAAGGTGCTTTATGGTGGCAGAAGATGCGGCCAATTCTGTTACTTCGCCGTCTGGTAATGTGCCGGTAGTATTGATGATGTTTTGTTCTTTATCCAAAAATTCCTTAGCCAGAGGTGTGGCTTTGTAATAGGTGCGTGTTGTCGGCGTAGATACGCAAATAATTTTTTCTTTCATAATTCAAGGCTCCCTAAGGGATTTGCAATTATTTTACAAATTTATGGCGCGGTGTTACGTTTTTAATAAAGAAAAATAGAGTTGTACCGTATGGCCCACATTTCCCGTAGCCATTTCCGCTGTCATCCCCGAACCCTGCGGGCCGCACCCTAGCGGCCCGCCACTCTTTCGGGATGATGAAAAAAGAGGGCATTCTGGGAGGTTTGTCGGCGCGGAGCGTTCCAGAATCTAATCCTTGTTTTATAACAACAGATCCTGGACTACGGCTTTCCAGGATGACGGCAACGACGAACAACAGATTCCCGACTACAACGTTCGGGAATGACGACAACAAGAAGAGTCATCCCCGAGGGTTTCTGTCGGGGATCTGTCGTTCTGTAAGAGAGCAACAACGACGAACAACAGATTCCCGACTACAACATTCGGGAATGACAACAACAGGAAGTGTCATCCCCAAGGGTTTTGGCGGCCCGCAGGGTTCGGGGATCTGTCGTTTGCCTTTGTTGTTTATTGATTGGCTGTTAACGGGTCTAAAAGACCCGTATAAAAGAGTTTTTTCGTCTGGGCCCAAAAAAGGCTTGACTCGTTTTTTTTTTTTGATACAGTACCATTACGGTCCGGGGAGGGTTATATAAAA
>NZ_DBMCTG010000015.1:0-37225 GCF_056976295.1 Candidatus Avelusimicrobium sp. | reverse complement strand
CGAAACAACCCCTGTAAAATAAACAACGGAAAAGCAACAACAAAAATCACATTGTTTATCCGTCAGCCCCGGGGAATCGGCGGCCCGCAGGGTTTTCAGAATCTACATCTTGGGTAGTTGCAGTTAAGGTTCAACAACAACTAACAACAGTTTCCCGGCTAAAATACCCGCAACAAGCAACTAGCCCATATAGCGCAAAAACGCCCCGGGCAAAAACCCGGGGCGTTTACGTTTTTCCAACACAAAGCAAACCTAATTTTCGGTTACGCTAATGGTTTTCCATTTGCCTTGCCACACGCGCCACACCATCAGCACAGCCGTCAGCGCGGCATAAAATGTCAGCCAACTCCATACCCAGAAGACAGACAACTGCCACTTATACACAATCAGCCACGTCCCGGGGATAAGCAGCCCCCACGCGCAAAAGAGCATTACCAACATATAAAACTTGGTATCCCCCGCCCCGCGCAAGGTTTCTCCGAAAATAAGATAAGTGGCATCAAACAGCACAAAGCAACTCATCAGTTTCATCAGCGGATAAGTTTTGGCGGTAATCTCCGCCGCATTGGGTGAACCCGCCGGCACAAATAACCCGATAAAAACAGGTGCAAAAAAGAAGAAAACAATTCCCACCGTGCCTGCATACAGGTAGCCTAATTTGCACGCGTTTTTAAGCACTTTCAACGTCAAATCCGGGCGTTTTAATCCCTGGTATTTGCTCGCCAAAATTTGGATACCCATCCCAAGCCCCAAAATTACCATAAATACCACCGGCTGCATAGACATTACAATATTGCTCGCTTCTAGCGACAAGACGTCAATACTGCCCACCATAAACGTAAAAAGCGTAAAGGACAAAATATCCATTAAAAAGCCAAAGCCGTTGGGCAGGCCAAAGCGTACCAACCGCGCAAAAACAGGCTTATAAAACCCAGCCAAACGGCGGATTTTAAACTCGCGCCGCACGCGCCCCGCACAAATAAGCGTGGCATAAATAATCATCATAGCACCGCAGCCGATAATCGTCGCCCACGCCGCACCGACAATGCCCATTTCGGGGAACCCCAACTTGCCGAAAATCATAATATAATCCAGCACAATATTTACGACGTTACCGGCCAGAGAGGCCCACATCGGCACTTTGGTTTGCCCGCGCCCGCTAAAAAAACTGGCCAGCGCGCTGTTAATCACCGTCAGGCCGCTAAACAAGTTTAATAAACTAAAATATTTTATTTCCAACCCGCGCACGGACATATCGTGCCCGAAGGAATTAATCAGGCCTATACCCAGCGGGGTAAGAGCCGCCAGCAACACAGAGGACAGCACCGCCAGCAAAATGCCCTGCCACAAGGATATCGTAACAGAAGCATATTTCTTTTTGGCATAATATTGCGAAATAAAAACGCTCGTATAACTGGCTAGCCCCATAAACATAGAGGCAAACGTCATCGCCAACACGCCTGCGGGCACACAGGCCGCCAAAGCCTCATGCGAGTGCCAAGATAAAAACATCCTGTCCGCAAACTGCATAATTACCTGCGCGGCCATCGTTACGATAAGAGGGTAGGACAAATGCCACAACTCGCCCAGCGAGGCTTGTTTATACATCTTTTTCATTTTACAACACACTCCAAAATACTGCCGTAAGGACATAAAAAACCCCGCAACCTTACGGCCACGGGGTTTATAAAGTCTTTCAAAAAATTACAGTTTGACGACTTTAACGGCTTTCGGGCCTTTTTCGGATTCCACGACTTCGAATTCAACTTCTTGACCTTCGGCCAAGGTTTTGAAACCGTCGCCCTGAATTTCCTGATAGTGTACAAAGAGATCTTTAGAACCATCTTCGGGGGTTACGAAGCCGTAACCTTTCTGGTCGTTAAACCATTTAACTTTTCCTTTAGGCATTTTACTTGTTACTTCCTTTTATAATTTACGGGTACTTAAACTTAATAAGTACCTACAATTATTATACTATAAATTAGGAAAAATGGTGCAAATATTATTAAATTTTTTTGGTACACTCTTTTCAAAAGGGTATAATTTATTTTATGAAATTAATGGAGGCCGTTCCAAATTTTTCCGAAGGTCACCGGCCGGACGTGATAAACACTATCGTCCGGAGGGTGGCTAATGTTTCGCGAGCCAAGGTGCTAAACGTAGATTCCAACGCGGACGCAAACCGCACCGTACTGACGTTAGCGGGCGAAGCGCAAGAGGTGCGAAAAAGTGCGCTGGAACTTTTTAAAGCCACTCGCGAACTGTTGGATATGCGCACCCACCACGGCGCGCACCCGCGCTTGGGGGCGGTGGACGTATGCCCGTTTGTGCCGATTGCCGATATGACCCTGGCCGAAGCCGCCGCCGAAGCCCGCCAACTTGGGCAGCAGGTGGCAAAATTAAATATTCCCGTTTACTTTTATGAGAAAAACGCTCCCACGCCCGAACGCCAAAATCTGGCTTTTTTACGCCGGGGAGAATATGAAAGTCTGCCTAAAAAACTGCAAGAACTTCCCCCCGATTTAGGTCCGCAAACTTACACGGAAAGTGTCGCTAAAACAGGAGCAAGTGTCATTGGCGCGCGCAATTTTTTGCTTGCGTACAATATTTCTTTAAATACTTCCGATATAGCCCCCGCCAAACAAATCGCCTCGCTTCTGCGCGAGAAAAACGGCGGGCTGAAAGCCGTAAAAGCCATCGGCTGGCTGATGCCCGGTTACCAAGCGGCACAGGTATCCTTTAACTTAACCGACTTTTACAAAACAGGTATGGCTGAGGTCTTTGAAGCGTGCAGACAAGAAGCCGGAAAACTGGGATTCTCCGTAACCGGGAGCGAACTCATTGGGCTTACACCGTTAGAAGCCCTCTTGCGTGCGGGCCGCTTTTACGCACCCATACAAACAGAAGAATATACGCTCGTTCAAACAGCCATTACCCGACTAGGCTTAAATAATATCCGCCCGTTTTCCCCCCGCGAAAAAATTTTAGAATACCGATTGGCAGACGAAAAAATATCCCGCTGACGGCGGGATATTTTTTACAAGCAGCAAAGTTTTTGCCACAACTCCACATATTTACCGGGCGAAATTTCCTCGGGCCGTGCCGTGGGTTTTACCTTGCAATCGGCTAACACCATTGTTATCTTTTGTTTATCATACCCCGCCAACGACCAGGAATTAAACAAGGTTTTGCGCTTGTGCAAAAAAGCGGCGGTAACTAATTTGTTAAAAGACGTCCATTTTTCACTTGGCACCGGGCTATTGTTCAAGCGCATAAACGCGAGCACCATACTTTCCACCTTCGGCGGCGGATTAAAGCAGCCACGGCCCGCCTTGCAAATAGGACTAATCTGCGCACGCAACTGGCTGAAAACAGACAAGGGGCCGTATCCCGTCTCGCCCGCGCGGGCACGGATACGCTGGGCTTGTTCTTTTTGGAACATAAATACCGCCGATTGAAAATGCGGACAGGACAGCACTTTATCCAAAATATCTGCCGCATCAATATAGGGCAAATTGCTAACAAACAGCGTGGGGCGCGGAGCCAGTTTTTCTAAATCTGCCTGTAAAAAATCCTGTCTCAAAATTTTTACGCCCGCAGATTCTGGTAAATTTTTCCGCAAATACTTTTCCATTTCCGGGTCAATTTCCACTACGGTAAAATTTCTGCATCCCCGGTCAATTAAGCGTGCGGTAAGCGCCCCTTTGCCCGGGCCGATTTCCACCAGGTTTTCGCTTTTTAACAGGAGGGCCGCATCTATAATTTGGTTGATTACGTTCTCGTTAATTAAAAAATGTTGTCCGTATTTTTGCATATCACTCCGCCAATACCTTTAAATTCCGTACGGCAATTTTATTCTTAGGCTCCAAACGCAAGGCACGTTCGTAATGGGTGCGGGCTTCATCATCCTGCCCAGCCACCACGGCAGCCGTACCTAACCCCAACCACGAAAGCACATCTTGCGGGTTTTTGTTTTGCGCCGCCAAAAAGGCTTGCGCGGCCTCGCCGCTGTTTCCGCGCGCCAAGGCGGCCACACCCATTAGCAGTTCGCATAGGTTATCCGGCGCACACACGGACAAGGAGTCCTGCAATTCCGCCGCCGCGTCCTCTACAAAAAAAATCCAAGTCCGCCCCATCACCCACAAGCCCATATCGTTGCCCACAATGCGCGGGTCATACACAGCCTTGGGGGCGGTTAAATTATTTTGCGTCAATGCCGAGGGCGAAGCAAAATCCACCGTCCTTCCTTGCATAGACAAATTCACATTATACTTTCCACTCCCCGCTAAAACAGCCTGTTCCAACCCGGAAATTAAATTATCTATTTGCTGTTGGCGTTCCTCCGCGGTAGTTTCCGGCAGTGTAAACATACGCTTAAAAGCGCGGGGCGCAAGGCCGTCCTGCGCGGCATTTTCCGGGCGCAGAGTTTGATAAGCCTGTTCAAAGGTTTGCCCGCGGCGGGTTGTATTTTTGGGGGCGGAAGAAACAGGGTTATACTCCAAAGAAACCTCTATGTTTACCGCCTTGGAAGCAGAAACCTTTTCAAGTCCCTTTTTAAAATCTTCAATCCGCTCTTTAAAGTCCTCTGCCGAGCGGCCACTCGCGCGATACACTGCATTTAGCGCAAGGCCCTCCGGCTTAAAACGGGTAATGGAAAAAGCCTCTGCCAGCACCTCGCGCGCCTTTTTTTTATTCCCTTGCTTAGCCAATAAAAACGCATAGCGCAACCGCGCCACATAATCACCGGGTTTTGTATGCACGGCCTTTTTGTAATATTTTAAGGCCTCTTGCGGACGGTTTAATTTTTCTTCCAAGGCCCCTAAACTTAACTGTGCGTCCTCATATGATGGAAATAAGCGCAAGGCTTTTTTAAAAGATTCTTCGGCCTGTTCGTCCCGGCCCATACTTTCGTAAAGCGTACCCAACTGGTAATGGTACAGCGGTTCTTGCGGGGCCAGTTCCACCGCCCGGCGGAAATGTTCCAAGGCTTTTTCCCAGTTCCGCTCCACCGCATAGGTGGAGCCTAAATTCATATGCGTATCGGCTTTTTTCTCATCCAATGAATTGGCCTGCAAAAAATATTCCTGCGCTTGTTTTACATCCCCTTTCCACCCGGCGGCAATGCCAAGCAACTGGTAAGACAGGGGATTTTTAGGGTCTAACCGCTGTGCTTCCTTATATTCGCTGACGGCTTCCTCCACCTTTCCGCTCCAATAAAGAGAGGCTCCCAATAATAAATACGGCAAAGGCGATTTGGCATTTTTGATAACGGCGCGCGCAAAACTGTCTGTGGCTTCCTTATACCGCGTCCGGCTCATTTCGTCCATACCGCGCCGCATATCCGCCGCCGATTGTTCCAACATCATACGGTCCCACACCGTTTGGGAATAATCGGTTTTGATTTCCTCTTTGCCAAACGAAAACGGAAAAAAGGCACACAGCGGCCCGGCAGGCACAATCAAAAGCCCCGCCGTCATTAAAAAGGGTATCAAAAGCCTTTTGTACTGCATATGTATATCATAAATAAAAAACAGGGAGTTGGGCAAACCTTAGTGTTCCAGATTGCGGCGCAGCGTTTGGATACGTTCTTGGATATAGTTGGACGCATCCACAGACAGCGGAGAATTTTTGCCCTGCACAATATGCATAGAGAGTGCGCGCTCAAACCACAAAAGCGCCTTAGAATCGTCCTTGGGCACACCATCGCCGGCCTGGTACATTTCTGCCGCTTGTAACATTACCCCGCAGTCCTCGCCTTTGTTAGCCATTACCACCGTCCATTTAAAGGCCAAGGGATAATATTCGCGACCTTCCTCCTGGTAGAGCATCACCAGGCGGTAGCGGGCTTCTTCGTCGCCGTTGGAAGCAAGCCGATCCCATTGTTCGTACAAGGCACGTCGGCGCGCGGCAAAGTCAAAAAAATGCTTTATCTTATTCCACCAAGTATGCAAAGTAGCCGGTAGCATTTCGTTCTCCTTGTAGATATTGTACACTATATAAAAATATTTCGCTAGGGAGAACACGCTATGATACGCCTTGATACGACACCCGTTAAAACGCTCCTTTCCAAATCTAAAATCGCCGGCTTTGATTACGTCATAAACCCATACGTCGGCTGCCCGCACAAATGTATTTATTGTTATGCGGAATATATGCGCAAATTTAGCGGGCACAGCGAGGAGTGGGGTGAATTTCTGGACGTCAAACAATGTGAGACGCCCTTAAAGCCTGCAAAACTCTTTCGCACCAACGTAATGTTAAGTTCGGTAACGGACCCGTATAATGCCTATGAAAAGGATTATGAACTAACGCGCAAATTGTTAAAGCAACTCGTCTATTGCCAAGCCAAGGTGCATATCCTTACCAAATCGGCCCTGGCGGTGCGGGACATTGATTTATTTAAGCAAATGTACCAATGTGAAGTGGCATTTTCCTTTTCTTCGGCAGACGACTCCTTCCGGCAAGCCGCCGAACCAAGAGCCTCGTCCGTACAGGACAAAATAAATGCCTTAAAAATGTTGCACGAGGCCGGCATTTCCACCGCCGTAATGGTGGCGCCGTTATTTCCCGGCATTACAGACTGGAAGCAAATTATAAATTTTACAAAACCTTATACAAACCGTTATGGGTTTGACAGTTTAAATATGCGCCCGGCATTTCAGAGCAAGGTATTAGATTTCGTAGAGGGACACTACCCCGACGCTTTACCGCTGATGGGAGATATTTATATAAAGCAAGATACGTCTTATTGGACGAAACTCGCCAAAGAAATTACCCAATATTGCCACGAGCAAAATCTGCGGGCAGATATTTACTTTGGCTCTTTTGCCTCTTATTCCGGCGAATAGCCCACAAAAAAGCCCCCAACTAGTGGGGGCTTTGTGCGTAAAATTTACTCGTTGGGCGGGTCATCAAAGCCCAGTTTCCAAGTAATGGCAAACCCGGCCGCCAGTGCCGTCAAAAAGCCTAATCCGTAAAATATGGCACTATGCAAATTGGATAAAGCAAGAAACAAAACCAGCCCGGACACCCCAAACGGAATAGCCGAAGTAACGTGGAAGGCCGCCACCACCGCACCGCCCACGGCCGCACCTAAACACGCGCCGATAAAAGGTTTAAAAAGTGGTAAAGTTACACCGTAAATAAGCGGCTCCCCGATACCCAGCAAGCCAACCGGCAAGGCCGTTTTTACAATCGTTTTCAAACGCGTATTTTGAGTCTTAAAGAAAACCGCCACCGCAGCCCCTACCTGTCCGGCTCCGGCCATACACAAAATAGGGAACAGCGGGTTCATCCCCAACATATCCACCAGTTGCTGGTGAATCGGCACCAAACTTTGGTGCACCCCCATCATGACAAGCGGCAAAAAGGTTCCGCCCAAAAGCGCACCCGTCAGCCAACCGCCGCGGGACAAGGCTTTCTGCGTACACCAAGCCAACAGGTCCGAAAGTTCCCCCGCCACCGGCTGAATCAGCACCAAGGAGAAAAAGCCCACCACCAAAATAGTAAGCGTCGGCGTGATAAACATTTCCCAAGTGCCGGTAATAAAAGAACGCAAGCGTTTTTCAAACCAACTGCCCGCCAAACACACCAGAAGCACGGCAATCACGCCGCCCTTTCCCGGCATTAACGGCGCGCCAAAAAGCGTAATTTTAGCAAGAGCCGGCATATTTAAAATTCCCGCAAAAGCCACGCCCAAAGCAGGAGTCCCGCCAAATTCTTTATTGGCGTTATATCCCACCACCGCGTTTAAATAGAAGAAAATCCCCTGCCCGAACACCGCCAGCAAACCCGCCGCATTGGGGCTGTCTGCCAGCAGCGTTTTAGCCAAAATATTGCTAATTCCCAATAACAAACCGCAGCCGATATAGGCCGGAATCAACGGCAGAAAAATATTCCCCACCACCGAGCAGGCCTTGCTTAACCAACTGGAATAGCGTTTGCGTACAGCGGTTTTATTTTCCCGCACTTCCCCCACCGCAGGAGCGGCCTCTTGTTGGGCCGGGGCTTGATAAATGGTATTGGAAAGCGGCGCAAAGTGGTGGCGTTCCTGAAAATAAGCCGCCAATTTTCCCGCCGTAGAAGGTCCCACAATCAACTGGTGTTGTACCCCCGAATAAAAATATCCCGCCACATCCGGCACCTTGCGCAAAGCGTTGGGATGAACCAGGGCTTCGTCCTTTACCGTAAAGCGCAAACGCGTCATACAGCAGCCCAGCGTAGCAATATTATCCGCCCCGCCCGTAGCCGCCAAAATTCCCTCATACATATTTTTTAAATCGGCAGGCATTTACTTTTCCTCCGTAGAAATAAATTCCCATTGGGCACTTACCGCATTGTAGCGTTCCATACGCCCGGTGTGAATATGAAAATACATCCCTTCCAAATTAAGTCCCCGTGCTTGCACGGCTTGCGCCACACACGGGATTTGTTTTAAATGGTCCAACTGGTCCAATACGTTATTTTTAATGGCTTCTTCCAAGGTGGCCCCGCGGTAAGAGGTATGCGTACGGTCCAACCACGCGCGGATTTCGGGCGTCAACTCCTCCAAATGTTGGAGTTTAGCAACCGCATTACAATCGCTATGCCCCAAAATAACAATATTTTGTACTTTTAAATTTTCCACCGCAAAACGCAAAGAGGCCATCATAGAAAAGTCCTCTTGGTCTATTTGGTTAAGCATATTGCGGTGCACGCAAATATGCCCGTCGTTTGTATTAAAAATGGCTTCGGGGCAGACCCGGCTGTCAAAACAACTGACCACCATTGAGTGCGGCGCCTGCGTATTTGCAATTTGCTCGGCGTGAATAGCGCAGAATCCGCGGCGGACCGGGTCTCCGTTGAAAAACCGGCGGTATCCCTCCACCAACTGACGCAGCCCGTCATTAGGATAAGCAATTAAATTCATACTTATATTGTAGCAATTTAAACTCGTGTCCTGCGGGATGCAAGCCCGGATGAACCGCCAGTATGGGATAAGCCCCGGTGCGGTTCCGGTTTGCCGCACATTATTATAACAACATAAACCCCGGAACGGAACGCCCCGGGGTTATCAAAAGATTTCCGTTATTTTAACTTAATGGGCAAATGGCCTTTTGCCGGGCGCAACCCAAGCAAAATTTCAGCCGCAATTCTCGCGGTGTCTGCCGTAGGGCCGTACAAGGCTAACACAGTTTGGGCCTTCGGATAAAGTGCAATTTCGTACGGGTTTAAGAGAGAAACAAGCACCGCCGGCTGATTATTTTGTTCAGCCTGCTTCAAGAGGTCCTGCACCAAGGCATACTGCTTTTGGTCCATTACGCTCGTCCGGCTGGTACCCAACACCGCAACATCAGCCCCCGCCATACACGCACGGGCCGCCTGTTCGGCAGCCTTTCCCGGTGTGCGCGGGGAATATACCGCATTTACTTGCGGCAAATGATTGGAAAGCGTATCCGTAAACGCACGCAACTGCAAACTAAAAATACCGTCTGCAAACAGCACCGCGCAAACTTTTTTGTCTTTAAGCGGAAGCAAATTTTGCGTATCGCGCACTAAGGTTACTCCGGCTTCGGCGGCCTGTTTGGCGGCCTCGTCAAAGCCTGTTTCCGTTGCAAAAGCACGGCTTTCAAACAGCCCCAAGCGTTCCTTTAATTTCAAAATTTTCTCCGCCGATTCGCGCACAAATCCGGCGGACACCGCAGGCTCTGCCGCCAGTTGCGTATATTCCACATAATCTGCGGCGCGGCCCGGATAAGTGCGGGCGGTTTTTACATCGCGGATGTCTCCGCTTAACAACAGCAAATTATTCCCCGCCCCATACGCCCGGCGGACAATTTCCTCCACGCCTACGCCCTTTACCGCGCCCATATCCAGCCCGTCCGTGGCAATAATGCCTTTAAAGCCCATTTTTTCGCGCAAAAGGCCCTTTAAAATCTTGGAAGAAAAGGAAGCGGTGTTTTCGTCATCCAAGGCCGGATAGACGACGTGCGCGCTTAACACACCCGTACCGCCTGCCGTGATAGCAGGCTGAAAGGCGGAAATATGCGTTTGCCACAGTTCTTCCGCGGGCAGAGCCGTTACGGGCTGCTCGTAATGGGAATCGGACGACGTATCCCCGTGCCCCGGAAAATGCTTGATAAAAGACGGCACGCCGTTATTTTCAAGTGCGCGAGAAGCCGCCCTGGAAAAACGCCCGACATCAGCGGAATTATCCCCAAACGAGCGTGTTTGGATAATTGGATTAAGCGGATTTGAATTGACGTCCGTAACCGGGCCTAATGCCGTATTGGCCCCGGATAACAAAATTTCTTTAGCCTGCGCGGTGTACATATCCGCCACTACTTTTTCATCACCGGAAGCCGCCAAAAGCATATTGGACGGCATTTGTTTTAGTCCCATAAACATCGGCGAAGTAACCGTTCCCCCCTCGTAATCTACGGCTAATAAAAGAGGAATTTTATGCGGGCTTTTAGCCGCCCATTTATTTAGGTCCTTGATAGTTTTTTCCAACCGTTTCCGTTGTCGGGCAATAAAACGCGCCTGATTTTTAGCGGTAATTTTTGGTTGCGTAACGGCGCCTTCTTTGGCTTTAATAAAAAAGCCTGTAACTTCGCCATTTAGCACAGCCTGTTTAAAGGCCTTTTGTTCGCCTATCAGCACGCGGGGCATAATGGTTTGGCCCACTTGCTCGCGCAAAGACAAATCGTCCACCGTCGGTACCGGGTTTCCCCACGCGGTAGCCGTAAAGGAAAACACCAAGCATAAAAAGAGATATTTTTTCATACTTGTATTATACACAAAAACTACCCGACCCGCTTTTCCACGCGGCAGATAGCCAACCGGGGAGAGTAAATTGTCCAGTTGGTCATAAAAGGCGTACAATTTTCCAACTTGCCCTGCAAACCAAAGCGTTTGAGGGCATTATCATTAACAAGTTCCGGCCAATCAATAGATATCAAATAAATAGGTCCCTCGTGCGCGGCAATTTTTTGGCGCTGGGCTTCTTCAAAGTGATATCGCAAATACTGCGGCTGTATATTATTGCGTTTTTCGGCACGCTGCTGTTCGTGGGGCGGGTAATCTTCGGGGTGGTATAAAAAGCCGCCCATATAGGTAGCCTTGGGGTTTAACAGCGGGGCCAAATACGCTGACGGCAAGTGCATAAAAAACACCAAGGAATTATCCTCCACCTGCGGTTTTTTGTCAAACACTACGGCTTGGTCAAAATAATCCTCGTGCCGCCAATCGGGTGCTTCGTACCAAAACACCAACAAAGAAAAAAGAAGCCAAGACCCATACAGACACCAACGGGTTTGAACAAAACGGTAAATCACACCGACCAACAAAATACCGCTCAACACCTCCAACACCGCCGCATAACGCAAAATGGAAAATTGGATGAGCCATAAAATATACCCTACCACAAAATAAACCGCAACAGCCAAAAAGGCCCTCTCTCCAAGCGTTTTTAACCGGCGAAAAACAGCCAGAATAGCCCCAATAAACAGGGACACAAAAAGCACAGAGAAACGCATATCTTGAAGGGGAATTTCGCTTACCAGCGCGTTTGGCGAAAAAGCCCAATAAAAAGGATAAAATATCCATTGTAAAAGTGTCTTAGGAAAAAAGCGCGTTTCCGTTACAAAAATGGGGTCAAAATACGGCGAGTGAAAAATTTGGTTGTAATACGGGAAAACCGGATTTTCATACAGGGTGTACCATTTCCACAAAAAATATCCGTCCGCCAATAAAAAAGCCGCCGCGCCAAAGAGTGCAAATAAAAATATGGTTTTAATGGGACGAACGAATTGTTTGCGGCACATAAGCAAAGCGGCAAAAAGGGCCAAACAATATGGAACGGCTGTCAGTTTTAACCCCGCAGCCAACCCGGACAGAAAGGCCGCCGCATATATGCCGCGAACGGAAGATTTGCCTCGTATAAAACGTACCACTAACCATAAGGCCCATATATTTAAAATAGCCAGCGGAATTTCGTTTGTCGTTATTCCTATTTGGGATACTACACCCACCGCCGTTACACCGATAGCGGCTGCCACCGCGGACAAGGCGCGCGGATAGGTTGTTTTGGCAAAAATTTCCTTGCTTAAAAGATATACCGTCCACACCAAAAGGCCGTAGGGCACTCCCATAAAAAAGGCTATCAGGCGCGGATAATTAAAAAAGAATTTAAAAAGGAAATAAAAATAAATATCCGGAAGCGGATTTAAACAGGAGTGTACCCCTGCGCCCATAAAGTCCTGGCCGATTTTCCCGTGTAAAAAGGCAAAGGGATTATACAAATGATAATTAAGCAAATCCCAATTTACATCTTGCCCCACATACACACTAAACAAGCCACCTGCCGCCATCAACAGAAGCGGCAGGAATAACGCACAGACAAACAATTTAATTTTCATCAAAAAGCCTATATTTAAGCAAAGTAAATAAATGACGGAAACCGTCCCTAAACGGCCGCAAATGGGGCTTGTGCGAAGGATGCGCAGGACGTAGAGAAATAGGAATCTCTACATAGCGCCAGTTCTTTTTCCCCGCACGCAAAAGCATTTCGCTGGCGAATTCCATCCCCGGCTGTTTTAGGTGTAAGTCTTCATACAAACTGCGCTTGACCGCCCGCATACCGCCGTTGCAATCATACACGGCAATGGGATATAATGTCCGCAGAACAAAGGACAAAAAGGGCGTACCAAACCAACGGTTAAGCCACGGCATCGCATCTTTTTGCAAAGTATTATTTAAACGGTTTCCCAACACTATATCAGCCTGGTTATTAAGGACCGGAGTAATAAAACGGGCCAAGTCGCAAAACGGATAAGAACCGTCGGCATCAGCAAATACAACAACCTGCCCGCGTGCCGCCAAAATACCCGCATGAAGCGCAGAACCATAGCCGCGCTTGGCTACGGACACCACACGCGCGCCGTATTCGCGTGCAATCCGGGTACTGTCATCGGTGGAATTATTGTCTGCCACTACAATTTCGTAAGGCAGATTTAATACATCGGCCGCTTGGCGGATTTCAATTAAACACACCTGCAAAGAAGGGGCCTCATTCAAACACGGAATTACCACACTAAATATTGCACCGTTCATTTTAAGTTCCCCTCTGATATCTATGTTACTGTATCAAAAATACGACGAAAAGACAACCTCCCTTCAAATGAAAACCCCGGGCAATAAAACCCGGGGCTTTTGCATTGGTTGACAAATACAAGGTTATTTCAGTAAGTTCGTCAAACTGTACGATTTTACTTCCTCTTGCATTTTGGCGATTACTTCGTCCACCGGCAAGGGCTGCGTATTTTCGCCGCCCTTCAAGCGGACAGTCAACTTACCCTCCGCCGCTTCCTTCGCACCGATAATGGCGGTGTACGGGATACGCTGCATATGCGCTTCGCGGATTTTCAGGCCCAGTTTTTCGGGTCTAATATCCAGTTCGGGGCGCAGGCCTGCTTCGCGCATTTTGGCGGCAACTTCTTTGGCGAACGGAATTTGGTCGTCGGTCAGCGTTAAGAGTTTAATCTGCACCGGGGCCAGCCAGAGCGGGAACCACCCGGCATAATGCTCAATAATCACACCGGTAAAGCGTTCAATAGAGCCGAACATTGCGCGGTGAACCATAATCGGGCGTTTGCGGCCTTCCGGGGCCACATATTCCAAATTAAAGCGTTGGGGCAGATTGAAGTCAAACTGAATCGTGGACAACTGCCACAAGCGGCCAATGGCGTCCATAACCTTAATATCAATTTTGGGACCGTAGAAGGCGGCTTCACCCGCGTGGGTGGTATAAGGGATATTATTCGTTTCCAAAACGTGCTTCAAAGCATTTTCGGCGCGTTCCCAATCGGCCACATCACCCGTGAAATGTTCCGGGTGTTCGGGGTCGCGGGTGGAAAGTTCCACAGCGTATTTTTCAAAGCCAAATGTTTTGAAGATGTGCATAGCAAATTCAAAACACTGTTTTACTTCGTCTTCCACCTGTTCGGGGGTGCAGAAGATATGCGCATCGTCCTGCGTAAATCCGCGCACGCGCAACAATCCGTGCAAGGCGCCGGAACGTTCGTAGCGGTACACCGTTCCCAATTCGGAAAAGCGCAACGGCAAGTCGCGGTAACTTCTTAAATGGGTATTATAGATTTCTACGTGGAACGGGCAGTTCATCGGTTTAATTTGGTATTTTTCGCCGTCCACTTCCATCGGGTGGAACATACTGTCGGAATAGAATCCGGCGTGCCCGCTGATTTCAAACAAATGCAGGCGCGCAATATGCGGGCTGACCACCAAGTCATAGCCGCGTTTCAAGTTCTGTTCCTTAATCCAGTCTTCCAAAATTTTGCGCAACATACCGCCCTTGGGGTGCATTAAAATCAATCCCGGGCCGACGTGGTCGTTAATACTGAACAAGTCCAGTTCCGGCCCCAGTTTGCGGTGGTCGCGTTTGGCGGCTTCTTCCTGTTGCTTTACATAAGCATTGAGTTCGTCCTTTGTGTTAAAGCACAAGCCGTAGATGCGTTGGAGCATAGGGCGTTTTTCGTCTCCGCGCCAATATGCACCGGCAATAGTAGTAAGTTTAAAACTGTTAATTTTACCCGTGTGTTCCACATGCGGGCCGCGGCACAGGTCGGCATAGTCGCCGTTTACATAGACGGTAATTTCGCCGTCCGGAAGTTCTTCCAAAAGTTCCAACTTGTATGTTTCGCCGCGTTTTTCAAAAAAGGCTTTGGCTTCCGCCTTGCTCATTTCCTTGCGTTCAAAGGGCTGGCGGGCCTTGATGATTTCCTTCATCTTGGTTTCAATAGCCTTTAAATCTTCGGGCACGAACTGGTGGGGGCAATCAAAATCGTAATAAAAGCCGTTTTCAATAGCCGGGCCGATACCTAATTTGGTACCGGGGAACAACTGCTGCACCGCTTGCGCCATTACGTGCGCGCAGGAGTGGCGCTTAATTTGTAAGTCGTTATTTTCCATACTGGTTTGCGCTATGGTTCTGCCGGCCACAACGACCGGGCCAGAAGCCAAAGGTCCTCAATTAAGATATAATAATTATATCAAATTGCGAGGAACCCGAACGAATATGGACGTAATAAAAAAATACCTTTTTTCCCCTTTTAAAAATGACTGGAAACTGCTGCTTTGCTTATCAATACCCGCGCTTCTGTTAGGTGCGTTTGGTTTAAACCAACTGGGCCGGCTGACAACGGCTAATTTGCTGGCATTGGAAAGCATTAAACTGGTGTGTGAATTTTTATTTTTAGGTGCGCTGTTGTCCCTTTTGCACCTGTTGGGCGTAAAAAACAAGTGGGTATTGGCGAGTGTAGCGTTCTTATATTATTTAACAATGACCGCAGACCTTATTTTGCTGTGGTATTTTAAAGAACGGTTTGGAGCCAAATACCTAAATACAATGGAGGGCGGCGATTATGATTTTTTAAAAGATTGGCGCGTCATCTCCTACTTTGCCGTATTGGCTTCTTTTTGTATTTTTGCCGCCAAAAGGTATTTTCATCCCGCCACGCGCAAAACGGCCTTTACCCGCTTAACCGTGTGTCTGTCGGGCCTTGTGCTGTTATATGCCGCAAATCCGCTTAAATTACTCCCGCAACCCGATAATTTCTATACCGCGTATCTGGTTCCGCCGTCGGTTGTTTATACGGTTAATGCCGTACTTGCCAACCGCCCGGACGCACGTTTGGAGAAAGATTTGCCTGCCCCGGTAGCGCAACTTGCAAAAAAATACAATGTTTTTTCGGCTAAAAATACGCGTGTAGGGAAAAAATATACGCGGGTTGTTTTGATTGCATCAGAGTCGCTTTCCAATAAATATTTGCACCGTGTCAATGCCAACATTCCCCCTCAGGCAAGCGCGCCTTTGGACCGGCTGATGACCGTCTATCCGTCGGCCTCGTTGCAGCACGTTACGCTCTCCACGCTCTATGGCCTTACGGTCATTTTTACCTCGCATCCGTATGCGCAACTGTCATACGAAAACGGCTATCCCGTTTCCTTTGTAAAAGAACTTAAAAAACAGGGGTTTCATACGGCCTTTTTGCGCGGCGCCAACGAAACATATATGGACGAAAACATTTTGTTCAAACAAGCCGGCTTTGACGAAGTAATCGGTGCCACTTATTTTGAAACGCGCCCCGAATACAAAGAATATATTGATTGGTGGGGCTTAACGGACCGCCAACTTTTTAAGTATGCGGGCGAATATTTGCAAAACCACCAAAAAGAACCTCTTTTTATGACGCTCCTTACCGTAGATTCACACGTTCCGCTGGGACGGCTGGATTATTTGGGGCAGGAATATGAGGAAATTGATGCGGAATTTTACAATATTCCCACCTTGCCGCGCGCCTTTGCCCGGTTCGGGCAGGACGTAGAGCACTTTTTGGCAGATTTAAACAAGCGGGGGCTGTTTGACGAAAACACACTTGTTTTAGTAACGGCGGACCACCCGTCCTACTCTAATACGCCTACAAACAAACTGTTTAAACCGTATCAATCCGAATTTGATAATCTGCCGTTTATCATCATCACCAAAACGCCGATTAAAGCCCCCTTGGCAAACAACAAATTAATTTCCCAACTGGATATTGCACCCACGGTGCTGGACTTATTACAGGTAGAGCCGCCAAGCGGATTTTTCGGGCACAGTTTATTTGACACCAAAGTCAAACGCAGTATTTTTGATATCAAAGAAGATTATGCGGTTGTAACCACCGAAAAAGAAAAACTTGTTTTTCCGCTGAACTCGCCGGATAAAAAAGATAAGGAATTAATTAACCTGATGACGACCTTTTGGGTGAAGTAAAAACCTTTTTTACAACAACGACAGATCCTGGACTACAACTTTCCAGGATGACGGCTGCAAGCAACGAAGACAACAACAGATCCCGTACAAAAACACTACGGGATGACGGCAAAAAACAAAAGGTAACAACGACACCAAACAACGGCCACGGCAAGCACACTAACGGGAGGACACCCTTTAAAAAGCAACAGCCCCCGGCAAAGATTTCCGCCGGGGGCTGTTTACATCAGAAACTTAAATTAATTAACCGCCCAACCTTGTCCTTTCAACCCCGAGCATACCGGCTTTCCTTCTTTCTCATATTCGTAACAATAATGCTGCCATTTATTACCCCGACACCGCTCGCCGTCTAAATCATATAAGTTTCCAGTAGAATTAGCGGTATCCGTATAACGATAGGCAGTCCAATAGCAACATTCACTATCACAATACACATCATAAGAAAAATCTTTGGATACACATCTATCTTTTCCTTGAGCACATTTCAAAGCGGCTTCAATATCTATATTGAGTTTTCCACTAGCCGAACCACTTACTTTTCCAACCAGTTCCACATTTCCGCTGGTCGGATACCCTTTTTCAAGCACATACATATCTGCTGCTTTTTCCGCCTGAGCCATCAGCGTAACCACTTCCGTAGCGCGCGCTTTTTCTACTGCGGCAGTATATTGCGGCAACGCCACCGCCGACAAAATGCCGATAATGAGCACCACTACCAGCAGTTCAATTAACGTAAAGCCCTGTTTCATAAGATCTCCTTTAAATTAAAAGTTCTACTCCCCTAGTATAGCAATTTTAGCGCAAGTGGCAACACCTTTTAAACCGCCGTCCTAAACGACGGGAAATATGCTAAAATAAAAATGTGTATTTATATCTTTAATTGGAGGATTTAACCTATGGAAACGACAGCCCAGGGTGGTGGAATGTTCTTCTGGTTTATTCTGCTCGCTTTTGCGTTTATCGTTATTTTTCTGCCGGCCCGTTCGCAGAAAAAGCGTGAACAAGAATTAATGAGCAAAGTAAACGCGCTTCAAAAAGGCGACCAGATTATCATCCCCGGCGGGATTATCGGCACCGTGGCGGGTTTTAAAGACAACGCGCTTGAAGTAAAAGTGGCGGAAAACGTAAAACTCACCGTGCTGAAAACCGCCGTCGTCGGACTTTTAAATGACGTACAACCCGCAGCCAAAGAAGGAGGCGCAAAGTAATGTCTAATAAATTAGCCGTAAAATGGGGACTCATTATCGCCATTTTACTGGGGTCTTTGTATTTAATTTACCCCAACTATAAGTGGTACTCTAAACCGCTGGCCGAGCGCGAAACATTAGATACGCTTGGCGAGCGCCCCAAACGGATGCTGAACTTAGGCCTTGATTTAAGAGGCGGTTCCAGTTTGCTTTTGGAACTGGATGTATCCAAGTTGAGTGCCAAAGAGCCTTTAAACGAAGCCATGGCCCGCGCGGTGGAAATTATCCGCAACCGCATTGACCAGTACGGCTTGGCCGAAACCCAAATCACCCGCCAGGGCGATAAGTGGATTATGGTACAGTTGCCCGGCGTTTCTAACCCGCAACGCGCGGAAGAACTTATCGGTAAAACCGCTATGTTGGAATTCCGCATTGTGAAAAACGATACCTCGGCCGCCCAAAAAGCCATTGAAAAACTGGAAGCCACCGATAAGCCGTTTGACGATAACGGCCTTGTGCTGCCCGAAATTGCCAAATTGGTACCGGAAGGATACCAAATTATGCGCAATAAAGACGGCGGATACAGCGTGGTTACGGCCACGGCCACCGTTACCGGTGCGGACCTGGAAAATGCCCGCGTAGTAATGATGGGCGAAAACGGCTACCCCGAAGTTTCCTTTACGTTTAATGCGGAAGGCAGCAAAAAGTTCGGTCAGTTGACCGGCTCCAACATTGGCAAACAATTAGCCATTGTATTGGATAACACCGTTCAATCTGCCCCCGTGGTGCAATCCCGCATTACCAAAGACGGCCGCATCTCCGGCACATTTACGCCCGAAGAAGCCCGCTCCTTGTCTATCGTATTAAAGGCAGGCGCGCTCCCGGCCCCGGTAAAGGTAATAGAAAAGAAGACGATTGGTCCGACTTTGGGTGAAGACTCCATTAAATCGGGTCTGTCCGCTTCGCTTTATGCGTTCATTGTCATCTTGCTGTTTATGGCTGTGTACTACAAAGCGGCGGGTGTCATTTCCGATATTGCCCTTCTGCTCAACTTCGTGTTTACCGTGGCGATTATGAGTTATTTCTCCGCTACGCTTACTCTGCCCGGTATTGCAGGTATGATTTTGTCCTTGGCTATGGCTATTGACGCAAACGTACTGATTATTGAACGTATGCGCGAAGAAAAGGCCCTCGGCAAACCCGTGTACGAAATTATCAACCTGGGTTACGACAAAGCCTGGTCTGCCATTTTTGACTCCAACATCACCACCATTATCGTGGGTGCTTGCTTGCTGCAATTTGGCACCGGCCCGGTAAAGGGCTTCGCCGTTACGCTTATTATCGGCTTGGTCGTCAGTTTATTTACGGCCGTGTTTGTTACGCGCGCTATCTATGAACTGGTGCTTACCACCAACACCAAGGAGATCAGTTTATGATGCACTTACTTCCTAAAACAAACATTGATTTCCTTAAATTCAGAAAAGTATATTTCACGCTCTTTGGCCTGTTGCTATTGGGCGGTGTGATTTGCTTCTTCACCAAAGGATTCAATATGGGTATTGATTTTACCGGTGGCACGATGGTGCAGGTAAAATTCAACGCCCCCGTGGAAATGGCCGACATCCGCGCTGCGCTCGCGCAGACGGGTGCAAACTCCGAACTACAATCGTTCGGCGACCACTCCTTCGCCATCAGCGAAAAAAGCACCTCCGACGAAGTAGGCGTGGTTCAGGCCCGCATTGAAAAAGCGCTTGATACCTTAAAAGTGCCCTACTCCGTCTTGCAGACCAACTCCGTCGGCCCCGCCGTGGGCGAAAATATGACGGAAAGAGCCTTGTGGTCTGTGCTTTTGTCCTTGGTGTTTATCATCATTTATGTAGCGTTCCGTTTCAGCAACATTTTGTGGGGCGTATCCGGCGTAGTAGCCTTGTTCCACGATTTGTTTGTAATGGCGGTGGCGTTTTCGCTTACGCAGCGGGAAATTGACCTCGTGGTCGTAGCGGCCTTCTTAACGGTGGCCGGGTTCTCTATTAACGACACGATTGTTATTTTTGACCGTATGCGCGAAAATTTCCGTCTGCATCCCAAAATGGACTTTGGTCAAATCATCAACCTGTCCATTAACGAAACGCTCTCCCGCACGATTATCACCACTTTAACGGTGCTGTTTGCGCTCGTGGTGTTGTATTTCTTCGGCGGCGAAGTGATTAACTCCTTTGCGTTTGCTATGCTCGTAGGTTGTATTGCCGGTGTATATAGCACCATTGCGCTTACAACCCCCTTGGTGTACGCTTGGAACAATGGCGAAAATAACGACGGCAGCGATTTGAAGAAATCCGCCGCCAAACCGGCCACAAAAGCCGAAGTGGAAGCGTTTGTAAAAGAGCAGAAACCTGCCAAAACTATTACCAAAATCAAACGCACCCGCAGAAGCAAAAAATAAGTCTTTTAAGGGAGTTTCCCCAGAGGGGAACTCCCCGTTTTACACGGTCATCCGGAATATCCGGGTTACGGTGCCAAACGGTAAGGAACAGTATGAGAAAAATTAAACGCTTTAAAATTGCCCCCCGCCAACGCGAAATCTTGCGCCGTTTACTGCGCGAATTGCCGCTTTTGCGCCGCGCCGGGTTTACGAGTGAGGCGGAAGTTTCGGCGTTTATTTTATCCATTTTTAAACTGTTGGACCCGGGCGTAGTGTATGAATTTAACCAAGATGCACATTGGGAATTAGATGAAGCAAGCGCTATCCATAAAGAAATGTTCAGCGCTTGCGCCGTAACACTGGGGGCCAAGGCCGAACCCTTTTTAGCCACCCTTACCAACGAGGACCGCAAAACGGCGGCAATGATTGTTCTGTTGGAGTTTTTAAAGAGTGCGGTATCCTTTGTAGCGGACCTGGTAAAAGAGCAGGCCGAAAAAGAGGAATGCGAAACGCAAGAGGTTCAGTTTGTGTATTTGCCCCCTTTCGGTTTGGCTATTGCGCCCAAATTGTTGCGTGAAGCCGCCCTATTGGAAGCCCCCCTTGCACAAAAAGCATTACCGGTTATTTTAGAAAAACTAAACTCGGAAAAAATTGACCTTTCCGCCCAAGAGGGAAGCTTATCCCCCTTTATGTCCGCCGTATTTTTAGTACCGTGGCAAAAATCCCGCAAAAAAGGTAAAAAATAATGTTTCAACCCACGTCATTAGAAAAGAAAAAAATCTCTTGGAAGCACGTCATCGGTTCCACCTTGGCGTACTGGTACACAATGTTTTTAGGCTGGACGACAAAAATTTATTGGTTCAAGAGTGAGGAAGCCCTAAAATTTGACCGCGAAGGCCAAAACTATATTTTCGGTGTTTGGCACAACCAACAGTTGTTTTTGTTATACCCCTACCGCGGGCAAAAAATTTGCGCCTTGATTAGTTTGAGCGACGACGGCGAATATATTGCCCGCTGTCTGCCGCATTTTGGGATGAAAGCCGTACGCGGCAGCACCACACGCGGCGGGGCCAGAGCGCTTATCAAACTTAAAAACATTGCCGAGGCCGGGTATCACCCTATGCTTACGCCGGACGGTCCGCGCGGGCCGATTTACAAGGTCCAGCACGGCATTTTATTTTTGGCCCTCAAAACAGGATTGCCGATTATCCCGGTGGGCACGGCGCTTAGCCACAAAATAAAAGTAGGATCGTGGGATAAAATGCGCGTACCGCTGCCTTTTGGCAAAACCGCACTCACCTATGGCAAAGCGGTCTATGTCCGCTCTGACGCGGAAATGGAGGCCGCCGCGGCGGAACTGGAAAAGCAACTTAACTGGGCGACGGACCAATCGGAGCGTTTTATCAATAAAAAGCCCTTTGACACGCAAAAACCGTAAAAATTATTTTCCCCTCATAACTCAGGGGGTTTTTTATGATGAAAACCCCGGCCTGAAAACCGAGGCTTTTTTTATTGACCACGGTACAGGTGTGGTGATTGGAGAGACGTGCGTAATTGGTGCCAATGTAAAACTCTATCAGGGCATTACCTTAGGGGCAAAGAGTTTCCCCTTGGACGAACACGGCAACCCCGTCAAAGGCATAAAACGCCACCCCAATATTGAGGATGACGTCATCATCTATGCGGAAACCACCGTTCTTGGCAACGTAACTATTGGCAAGGGCAGCGTTTTGGGCGCCAACAAGTGGATTACCCTCGACGCTCTCCCCACACTCTCAAATATAGCCCTACGGGCTGCGCCACTTTATGTCCCGACAGTTGATACCCCAGGATAAACGTGAAAAAACACACAAAGATATTATTTTTAAAAGTATCCTCATTATATTAAAATATTTCAAAAAGACCTTTTTATAAACTTTTCAACAAATTTCACAATTTCAAGGAACTTTTCCGTTTTAGCCGATTGCAAAAATTATTCTTATGCACGGAAATAAAATTTTAAACCCCGCCCCGGTATTATATCCGAGACGGGGGCAAAAAGAAGTTCTCCATTTTTTTGCTTAATGACCCGGAATATATGTCAAGCAATTCTGCTCACAAAAGCCATATCCGCTACAAGGCTTTGCCGGCTCAGTTGAACAAACATATTTGATATGATAAGCGTCTTCTACATCGCAAGTAACCCAACGTCCTTTATCATCCTTGTAAGAGGGACAATCCTCAGGAAGGGTACCGCCAGTCAAATACTTATAATAAACCGCATTTGTATTTTTACCGGACACGCAAGCGGAATAGGCATCACCGTAATTTTCATATGTATCACTAGTCATATTCGGATAACCGCCACTTATTCTTTCAACACATTTAAAATAATAGGTTTTAACAGAACTTGGGTCGCAGTCTATGTCGCATTTGCAAGTTTCTTCATTCCAGGAATATTCACCATCATACAATTGTATCTTACTAGGCGCTATAGTCCCAACACCCGTTGATCCAGATGAAGAAGACCATACTTGTTTAGAGCAGATTTTATAAGCCTTACCGGAACAAGAGGTATAGGTCTTAGTATTATTATAGCGGTCCTCACAAACGCAACGTCCACTAGAATCCGCAATTTTTCCATCCGGGCAATCCGTTTTTGTACACTCGGCTACCGTTTTACTGCACGCGCCCCATTCGCCGCGAACCCACTCGCCTGTGGTGCTGTCGCACGTTACCGTACGCGTTTGCGTTCCGCAAGTATTGCAAGATTGGCTGCTGTCAGGCTGCGTACCCGTGCAAGCGCAACTGTCCGAAATGGAACACGCACTCCACGCGCTCCAAGTACCCGTAGTCGTATCGCAGGTTCTCGTTTGTGTGCCGCCGTTTTTGCATCCGCACGCTTGCGTAGAAGAACCTTCACAAGTTTTCGGTGTATTATCGGGTTTTTCATCCGCCGCGCACTCCGCGCCGCTCGTGTAGTCCGCTTTGGCGGTCAGTTCACTGCACAACGGATAATTTTTATTTAACTTGGCGCATTGTTCCGCGCTATCACAGCACAAGCGTCCGTCCCGGTAAGACGGCATCTTTAAAGTATAGCCGTATTTACCAGTGCTGGCCGCTTCTATGCCCGTGTTCTTTAATGTGTAATTAAAGTTCTTAGTGTTTAACGAGGCCAAATTGACCGCGGCCGCGTCTGTGGTATAGTTTTTATCCAGGGAGCAGCGTCTTTCCTGTTCCGTTCTCACGGCTGCCATCATTTCTTCGGCTTCCGTCGTTTTGCGAGTTTCAATTACTTTGCTGAACTTCGGTAAGACCACCGCGGACAATACGCCTATCACGATGACCACTACCAAAAGTTCCGTAAGCGTAAACGCTTTCTTCTTTCGGTTATTCTTCATTTTCCCTCCTCTTAAAATAGGGGACGTACGGATAGTGTTGCGTACGCCCTATGGCTTTCTGTCTTGTTAGAGGAGGGACAGAAAGAATTAGCAAGACACCTTTTTTAGCGGCTTTCAACTGCCGCATACGGTCCCCCTCACAGGCTCGCCATTAGATAAAATCTACAAAAAAATTAAAAACCGGGTCAAGCCCTTGTGTTGCACGGAACGGAATTTACCCAGTTTTTTGTGGAATATCAAAAAGCCTTTATTTTACCCTTTCCTAGAATTAAAAACCCGGGGCAGAAAAATATTCCGACCCGGGCGCAATCAAAAAGTTACTTCTTAATACTATTTAAGGGCTTCCAACATAGCAGGGATAACGTCGTACAAATCCCCCTGAACGGCATAATTAGCCACCTTCATCATAGGGGCTTCGCCGTCTTTGTTAATGGCTACAATCACGTCGGAGCCGCTCATCCCGGCCATATGCTGTATTTGGCCCGAAATACCGCACGCAATATAAAGTTTCGGTTTCACCGTGCGGCCCGTCAGCCCGATTTGGTAGCGGTAGTCAATCCACCCGCTGTCCACCGGGGCGCGGGAAGCCGCCACGGCTCCGCCCAAACGGTCTGCCAATTTTTTAAGCAAGTCAAAGCCATCCGCTTTACCTACACCGCGGCCTCCGGCTACGATTACTTCGGCTTCCGAAAGGTCCAGGCCTTCTCCCTCGCTTTTAATAAATTTGATAAACTGCGCCAAAGAGGTATATTTTGCCGCATCAAACGGGAATTTTACCACTTCGCCCGTCCGGCCCGCCTGCAAAGCGGCCTTTTCATAAGACATCGGGCGCAGGGAACACATTTCCGGGCGGGTGTGCGCACAAGTAATGGTAGCCATTAAATTGCCGCCAAAAGTCGGGCGCGTGGCGTGGAGTTGTCCGTCTGCCGGGTTAATCAGCACTTCCGTAGCATCTGCCGTTAGCCCGGTGCCAACAAACACCGCCGTTTTGGCCGATAACGAACGCCCCATATTGGTAGCCGGGAGCAAAAACTTGTTGGGCTTGTAGGCTTCAATCATTCCCGCCAAGGTTTTGGCATAGATATCGTCCACATAGTTTTCAAGGGCTTTGTCGTCGCAGACATACACCACATCAGCGCCGCGGGCAAACAAATCTTGGGCAAAGCGTTCCACCTGATAGCCTAAAAGCACCGCACATAATTTTTCGCCCAAATCATCGGCTAGTTTGCGGCCTGCGGTTAAAAGTTCAAAGGCGGTAGGGCTTAATTTACCGCGCTGGGCTTCGGCAAAAATCCAAACATTTTTAAAATCTTTCATATCGTTTTATCCTTAAATATACTTGGCATCCTTTAAAATTTTAACCAAATTGGCGGCCTTTTCCTTACCGTTGGCACCCTCTACGGCAACAGAACAAACTTCGCGCTTGGGCACGAACGACTTTACCACGCGGGTGGGGCAGTTTTTTATACCCAATTTATTTTTATCCGCACCGATATCGTCCGCCGTCCACTTGGTAACCTCGGCCCGTTTGGCAAGCATACGGCCCTTTACGCTTCTCACGCGCGGGCTGTTGATTTCCTTTACCACGGACAGCACACACGGAAACGGCAGTTCCACAACTTCGCTTCCGTCCTCGGTCAAGCGTTCCACCACAATAGATTTGGGCTTTACTTCTACCACTTTTTTTACAAATGCCGCATTGGGCATTTGAAGCCAAGCGGAAATCTGCGGCCCGATATGGCCGGTATCACTATCGTTAGTTTGTTTGCCACAAATAATCAGGTCCACGGGGCGGATAGAATTAATCTTTTCAAGCCCTTTGGATAAGGCATAACTGGTGGACCAGGTATCCGAACCCGCAAAGGCCATATCGCCCAGTTGATAGACGTAATCTGCGCCGCGGGCTATGCTGTCGCGCAAGACGGCTTCGGCTTGCGGCGGGCCCATCGTAATAACGGACACCACTCCGCCCACTTGTTCCTTTAAGGTTGCGGCTTCTTCCAGGGCGTACTCGTCAAAAGGATTCATCGCGCTGGCGGCGCCGGAGCGGATTAAACATCCGGTGGCCGGGTCAATTTTTACATTATCAGATTTGGGGGTTTGTTTAACACAGGCTACAATGTGCATAAAAGTTTACTCCTCATCGCCTTTGGCGGCATATTCTTTAATAAGCGCCGTGATAATTTCGTTCTTTTGAATATGCACGGTGCCCTCGTAAATTTGGGTAATTTTGGCGTCGCGCATATACTTTTCAAGCGGGAAATCGCGCATATAGGCAACCCCGCCGCAAAGTGTTACGCACTCGTCGGCCACTTCCATAGCCACGTTGGAGCAGAACAACTTGGCCTCGGCACTGTATTTGGTCCAGCGTACGCCTTTTAATTTTTTGAGTTCGTCGTGCACCGTAGTACCGTTAGCCAACGCATTTTTGACAGCGGGCAAATATTCCGTATCCATACGGTGCGTGAGTGAATATACAAGCGCACGGCCCGCTTCGGTTTTGGCGGCAAGTTCGGCCACTTTGTGCCCCAAGGCCTGGAACGTAATAATCGGCTGCCCGAACTGTTTGCGGGTACGCAAGTAAGGAATCGTCTCGTCCAGCGCGCCCTGCGCAATACCTACGGCCTGCGCGGCCACACCGGGGCGGGAATAATCTAATGTTTCCTGCAAATACAAAAGTCCGCGGCCCTCGCTGCCAAGCAAGTTGGCTTTCGGTACGCGGACATTTTCAAAAATAAGTTCGTAAGTAGGATTAGAGCGGATACCCATTTTTTCTTCTTTTTTCCCAAAAGAAAAACCGGGCGTACCCTTTTCAATAACGAGCAGCGAAATACCGCGCGCCCCGCGGGCCGGGTTAGTATTGACGGCTACGGTGTAGAAATCTGCTTCCTTGCCTGTGGAAATAAAGTGTTTTGTACCGTTTACCACATAAAAATCTCCGTCCTTAATGGCGGTAGTTTTTAAGGCGGTAGCATCAGAGCCGGCTTCGGGTTCCGTCAAGGCAAAGGCCCATAATTTTTTGCCGGAAGCCAAATCGGGGCACCACCGTTCGCGCTGTTCCTTGGTAGCGGCTAAAAACATCGGGATAGCCCCCAAAGCACTCGTACCAGGCGTTAAAGCAAGGCCGGCGCACACGCGCGAAAGTTCTTCAAATGCCATAGCAAGGCAGGTAATCCCGCCGCCCAGACCTCCGTATTCTTCGGGAAGCCACAGCCCCATAATGCCGGATTTTTTGTATTCTTCAAGCATTTCTTTGGAAAACTGTTCCTTGGCGTCCATTTCGGCACGCAAGGGTTTTAATTTCTTTTGCGCCAGTTCCCGGGTTGTATTGAGAACTTCCTGCTCCATTTCGTTAATTGCGTAATCCATTATTTATCTCCCTGATTAAAATTTTTAGAGGGTTTGCGGTAACGGCGGCGGAAAAAGCGCCGTTTGCCGCCGTTCTTTTTAGTGGGCGGAACTAAACTGCGGTATAAGCGTTCCTGCTTTTTAACCATTGTGGAAGCCGTAAATTCCGCAAAATCGCGGTGGTCAATCGCGGCTTCAAACCGTTCGCGCAAAGCGGCGTGGCGCAAGAGCACCTTCAACTTATCGGCAAAAGTGTTAATATCGTTGGGTTTCACTAAAAAGCCCGTCTTGTTATTGGTAATCACCTCGCCGATGCCGTCCACATCATAGCAAACGGCGGGCACGCGCATTGCCATCGCTTCCAAAAGGGACATTGGCAACCCTTCACGCAAAGACACGCTGGCATACACATCACTGATTGCCAGCAGTTCCAGGGCATCACTTCTCCACCCGGGAAAAAGTACCTGCTTTTCAATACCTAAATTTTTGGCCAAATTTTCAGCCGTCTGTTTAAGAGGGCCTTCCCCCGTAAAAATAAAATAGACGTTCTTCATTTGGCTTAACACCTTATAAGCCGCCAACACAAAATGAATCGGGTTTTTAAGCGGTTTAAAATTAGCAAGGGCTAATACCACCTTGGCATTGGCCGGAATTTTGAAAGAGGCCTTCTTGGCGGCTGGGTCAAACTTCAATGGCAAAATGGGATTAAAATTAATCCCCGCGCGGATGAGTTCCGTCCTCACACCCTTGCCAATACCCAGTTGCTTGGCTTCGGCGGCATTGCGGCGGGAAACAAACACAAGCACATTCGTAAAGCGGGAGCAGAACTTTTCCACCGCCACAAAAAATTTAAACTGTCTTGCGCCGTGTTCCTTGGCAAAGCCCAAGCCGTGAAAGGTGTGCACCACCTTGGCTTTGCGCCAAAACAAGCGTGCGGCAATCCGCCCCAATACGCCTGCTTTGGGGGCGTTGGTATGCACAATATCAGGCTTTACTTGGCGTAAAACGCGGCCCATTTGCCACACCGCCCAGATATCGTGAAATATATAACGCGGGCGGATATCGTGGCGCAAGGCGGAAATAAAAAATACGCGGCCGGCATCATTTTTCAGTTTAAAATCCAACCGTCCTCCGGGGGCGGTTGCCAAATAGGTTTCAAACTGCTGTTTATTTAGGGTTTTTAATGTAGTCAGCACGCTGGCTTGCGCGCCGCCTTGGTCCATACGGGTAATAAAGTACAGAATTTTCGTCTTTTCCATTTAATTAATCGTCCCTGTGGTAGTATTTAAGATACGGGCATTGGGGAAGTAATATTTAATAATTCCTTTATAATCCATACCTTTTTTGGCTAAACCGTCCGCCCCCTGCAAGCACAGGCCGTAACCAAACCCGGTATCATAACCGCGCACCAAGACGCTTTTGATATTTTTCCCCTTGTAGAGCGGAACAATATCAAACAGGTTGGAACGCATTGTGCCGGCGCTTAAAATAAACGCGGCTTCCTGCGGGGTTTTGGCTTCGTACGAGCCTTTGCTGCCCTCAAACCGTATGGACAAAATGCGCCCGTTAGGCGTTAGCGAAGTGGGCATAATGGCGCGCAATTTGCCGATATTTTGTTTGTAGGCGATACGGTTTTGAATCTCTTTTCCGTCGTAAACATACATCCACTTAATGCCGGACCATTGGGTCGGGTCCTGCGGGCGGGAATACAAATCGGCCGGAGGATTGGATAAGAGATATTTGCTTACATTGGCGGGCGAGAAAATATAGCCCGGTTTATCCGCGGTGTTTTGAATTTGGTCCGCGGTCAGGACGCCGCAATTATCATACGAACCTGCCTGCGCCTGGGTAAGGCGGATTTTGGCAGATTCTTTGGAGGCATCCAAAAGCGTTTTAAAGATAAGGTTAATTCCTTTAAATTTAAAATCGGTATCATTATCTGTAATAAAATAGGGCCGGTCTTTTTGTTCTTCTGCCGCCTGCAACAAAGCCGAACGGAGCACCACGGCAAACGCTTCCAAGGCCGCCGGATGTGTGATGCTCTGCACGCGGGAAGCAAGCAAGGCCGGAATTAAATCTTCGGCATTTACATTATTAACCAACATAAACCCGCCGGACGTGGGCACAACAATCAATTCGCCTTGCAATTCTTTATCACTCAAATCAGCCGAAAAAATATTTTCAGCCTGCGCATTTTTAATAAGCAAGGTCCGTTCCGGGTGAACGAGTGAAATGGTAAACGGCCGCTTGGCGGAAAATTCTATATGACCTTTGGCATTTTGCAAATCCACGCCGCCCGTCAGCGGGTTAAAAACAATCTGCTTGTCTATATACGACGGCACACGCAGCACCTCACCCAGTTTTTCGTCCGTTACTGTTGCAGTGCCGGAGGGTTGGAAAGAAATCGCCTGTAATTCTTGCGGGGTTTGTTCGCGGTTAGCATAGAGAGCCATTTTTATTTTTGGCGAAGGCGTAGAGGGCAGTTCGTGCACAATGGGTTGGTCCAAGCGCAAATAAAACAAGTAATCAATACTTTTATTTCCAAACTCTTTGGAATATTTGGCGATTTTTTTAGCCAGTTGTTTATTATCGGGGTCCAGACTATAAAGGGTAGCGTAATACTGCCAAGAGCGGAGTTTGTTTTTATCCTTTTCAGCCAGTTGGGCAAACAGTTTAGCCGCCGCGTAGTTTTTACTGTCGTGCGTTAAAGCCTGCTGCAAAAACACCGGGGCCAGATGGCGCGAAGCCTTCATTTCCGCGGCTATTTTGCCCAACATATAAGATACAAAGGAAATATTATACGGGTTAGCCGTATATAAGTATTGCCACTCGGCGGCGGATTTTTCTTTATTTCCGCTTAAATACCAAGATAACGCATTACCCGTTTTGGACGAAGAAACATATTCAAAATCGGCGGTCAGGTACATCAAATCATCAAACGATTTACGCGCTTTTTTATATTTTCCGGCGGCTAAATATGTCCACCCGCGCGTAAGTTCCATAAAGGGGTCGTCCGGGTTTAGTTCACACGCGCGGTTGATATACGACAAAGCCTGCTTGACTAGGCCGCGCTGCAAGGATAAAACAGATAATTCCAAATTTGCCGCGGCGGCGAGTTTGCTGTCTGCGGCGTTTTCAAAGGTTTTATAGGAAAAATAACACTCGTCGGGTTCCCCCGCCGCACACTTTTGGGCCACTTCCGCAAGTTCTGGCGGCAAGGAATAATTTAACACACTTTTATGCAAGACGGTTTCGTTTAACTTGCTGTCTGCGTGCTTGGCGGCCAGCGAGGCTTTGCTAACCGTCTGTGCCGGCAAAACATTACTATCCGCCGCAGTCGTTTGCGAAAAACCCGCCCCCACACCAAACAAGACTAAAAAACCCGCAAAAAAGATATATCTTCTCATATACAAATTATACCAAATACAGTGCCCCAGCGGACGGCACGCTGTAAGGTTTCTATACGGAGTCCATTAATAGGTTTCAGAATCTACCGATTGTGTCGCTAGTCGTTGCCGTCATCCTGGAAAGTTGTAGTCCAGGATCTGTCGTTACTCAATAAGAGGAAAACAACAGATACTGGACAGAAACCTTCCAGTATGACCTTGTTGGATAACGACACAACAAACTACCCAAGCAGTAGATCCTGAACTAAATTCAGGATGACCTCTTTTTTATAAAAGGCCATTTTCCATTGTCATCCCCGAGGGTTTGGTGAATATGTTCTTCCTTCGTCATCCCCGAAGGTTTCTGTCGGGGATCTGTCGTTATTAATAAAAAACACTAAAAAACCTCCGCGCCGGGCGGAGGTTTTAAACAAGAACTTAATTACAAACTAGCGGCAGGCCTTAACCAAATTTCCGCAAACACAACCTCTTTTAGGGTTAAATTGGCAAGAATTTCCCTGATACCACCCACAATCGCAGGCACACTTGGAATCACTCCAAGTACCCCCGCAACTTTCGCACGTAACCCGGTTGGTATCATTCTCACAAGTATTTCCACCCGATCCGCTATCGCCGCCGCCCCCGGTGGACACTCGGGCCTTGGATTTAAGCAAGTAAGAGGTATATTTCGGTGTCTTGCACTCCTGAGAGGTTCCCTCCCCCGGTTCTTTTACCCGGCAGTTCCAAAACGCACAATAATTGTATCCATAGTTTGCGTTTCCATAGGAATCACTCCCCATACGAAACAAACATCCGATTGCATAAGATTTGGCACGTTTAGATAAATCAGAAGGTCCGATATCTCCAATATCATTTCCACAAGAGGCATTATTCACAAGTTCAGTATTACTATTGCTACCATAACGTCCGTCCAAAATAGGCGTCGCAGTATAGAATCTCCTACCGGCATTAAAACTTTCCTGTTCATAAAAGGAGGGATCTCTGCGGGTGCTTGCCCACGTCGCCAAATTATAAGCGTGAGCATCTCCCCCATTAACGCCGTGCTCATTACATATTTCAGTAAAGAAATCCGCCCAATTAGCCTTAGACATTGCTTGTATTGAGCCTTCCTCAAAGCAATAAACACAATCACATTGTACATCATACTTGCGGGAAGCATCCCCCGGTTGATACCACGGAGCACTTTTACCCGACAAATAATCAGAATTATTGCCAATATACTCCTTTACGTCCACATATTCGGTACCCCATACGCTTTCGCCCTCGGTGTTTGAAGAGGAATTATAATCGCATTGATATTCGTTGCTCCACTCCATTTCTTTATCCAAATAGGCGGAATTTTGCGAACCTTTGTTAATTTTAGCGGTGGAGGCAATCTCCATATTGTCCGTTTTTCCACCCATTACGGATATGTCGTTCCCGTAAATAGTATTTGTTACTTTGCTCTTATGGAAATTCGTATCTTTAAACGTAACATCATTCGCCATAATGCGCCCTGCCGTTACCGTTCCGCCGTTTTCTATGCTCAGGTTTTCTCCTAAACGGTATTCGGGTGTATTGGTGCTACCCAACGTTGTTCCGTTTTGGATATCTATTTGTTTTAAATACGCACCCGCCCCTTTGATGATAATATCCCCTACGCCAGAGCGCGTATTACAAAAGTTAAGATATCCGCTGCTGCTATCCCCGTCTTTGCCCACACGCGTAACGTGTGTAGGATCTGCCGCGTCCAAGCGGGCAAAGTTACCCACCGGGGCTGACATTATGGTTACAAACTGCATCTGCTCCGCATTGACGGCTGTAAATAACAGCATACAGGCGGAGATAAGTGTGATTTTTTTCATTTTTTCCCCTTGCATAAACGGCCCAAACGGCCTTTTATACGCGTTTTTATACGGCGACTATATCCGGGTATATCCGGTCCTAATGCTCAAAATTTTAGCAAAAAAAAAAACGGAAACAACACTTTT
This sequence comes from Candidatus Avelusimicrobium sp., assembly GCF_056976295.1. Lineage (NCBI taxonomy): Bacteria > Pseudomonadati > Elusimicrobiota > Elusimicrobia > Elusimicrobiales > Elusimicrobiaceae > Candidatus Avelusimicrobium > Candidatus Avelusimicrobium sp. The sequence goes on along the minus strand of NZ_DBMCTG010000015.1, from coordinate 4,698 downwards.
AAAAGGGATAACGGAAAACCAACGACAAAAACCCCGGGGAAAGAAATTCTCCGGGGTGGCAACATAAGATATTAACTTAACAGTCTAATAAATAGAATTCCATCTGCGGGTGGTAAACGAAAATTCCACGCGGCGGTTGGTTCTGCGTCCATCGCTGGAATTATCCAGGGTAAGCGGTCTGTCCTTGCCGTACGAGTGGATGCGGATGCGCTCCGCATTTACCCCGCGGCTAACCAAATACGCCTTCATCGCGGCGGCGCGGGAAGCACCCAACCAATAGTTATATTCCGCCGTGCCGAGCACGTCTGTATGGCCCTCTACAATCAAGTGCAAGGAAGTTTTATCTTTCATTACATTAGCCACCTTATCCAAGAAAGGATAGGCATATTCCGGCGGGCGGATAGAGTCAAATTCGTAAGTAATCGCGGGCAAGCGCAAGGTTTTCGCCATACGCGCTTCGCTCTGATTATAGAGTTTTTCGTTCTTCTTGGCCTGTTCGTCAATCACCGGGTCGCGCTTGGCGGGACGCGGAATATCCTCGTCATTTTTTTGCGAGGATGCACACGCAAACAAGGCTGCTGAACATAAAAATAATAAAAAGGTTCTTAATTTCATATAAAAATCCTCCTGTTTTGATTATAGCAAAAGCGCGCCCGCTACGGATAATTTTATTTTCAAACGTGTTATCCACACACTGTGGATAAGTTGTGGATAACTTACCCGGCACTCTACATTTAAGGTTTAAAAGGGGCTTTTTTACAGGCTCAAACGGCAACAGGTTTTCACACCCTGTGGATAAGTCTGTTTTTCTGTGGATAACTTGCCCATTGTATAGGGGAATAAAATAAAAACTTCCATTTTTCCCGTCGGGGATTTTCTAAAAGGCCCCATTTTGCCTATTTTTTAAACTTTTTCAAAAAACTGTTGACAAGTTTACTTTTTTTTGCATAAAACGCCTCTTTTCGGGCATTTTTATTGTTTTTTAAGCGTAATTTTTGTGGAAAACGTAATTTTATCCACACCGCCCCGTATTTTTATGCTTCCGCTCTCTGCCCCCGGCACACTTTCCAAGGTGCCCAAGCCCGCGTTCCATACCAAATACGGCGGGCTGAACCGCACCGCAGACGGCACATAATCAAACAAGAAACCGCCCTTTAAACGCGCCTTGACGCGCAAGGCAACCGTATTACCCGGTACCAACTCCTTAGCCGATAAGGCGGCCTGCAAACGCTTTAACGAGGCTTTTTCGGGCGCAGTAAGCAGATACCCAAGCGGCAACGCGCCGAACCAATCCGTTTCCCCGGGTCCATAGGCCAAAGCAAAATCGCGTCCATAGGTTTTATTTACCCGCTCCAAAGAGGCCTGCGCCACGGCCAATTCGCTTTGTTCTCCCGCCACAAACACGCGGGCATTATCGGGCAAAGTTCCCCAATTTCCGGCCTCGGATTTGGGCGAAAAAAGCGCGAGCGCGCCAAATAACTCAGGTTTATAGAAAAGTTCCTTTGCCACCCGAGCGGCTGGCTCCCCCTGCACCGCCAGCACGCGGCGGGAAGGCGTGGCAAGCGTTAAATAATTGGTATCAATGTATGGCACCAACTCGCGCGCTAAAAAACGCACGATTTTGTCCGCCTCTTTATAATCTTCTTCTTTAAAATTAACCGCCACCGCCAACACCTGTTCTTTAGCGGCTAATGCGTGCCCGGCCTCGGCCTGCTTTGGTCCCGGCCCAAACAAATACACCACCGGGTAGCGTTTGGAAAGGGGCACAAATTCTTCGGGCAAAAAAACGGTAAGCGTATATTTATCGCCCATAATTTCGGACGGAAAATGCACAAAGGTTTCGCGTCCGGGATTAATAATCAGGCGGGATTCTTCCGCCCGGCAAAGGCCCGCGCAAAGCAGGCAAACAAGTAAAATAAATAGTTTTTTCATAGGGGTATTGTACCATATCCCCTAGGCCGGGGCCTAATTTTTCTTGGGTCCAAAGACCCTTGTTTGCGCCCACAGAAACAGGTATTCTATAAATGTACAAATGAGAAAAATGTGGGGTAATTATGAAAAACAAAAACAACTTGCGCTTTTTGTTAGCGCTGGGAGGAACGCGAATTGTTGTACTGAAAAACGAGGATAATTTTAATTTTTACGCCAATCAGGAAAAGAACCGCTTTAAAGACGGCGCAAACGCCGAACGATTGATAGAAGCCATTGCCGCCGGCAATTAATTTTTTTCCCTCCTCCTTTCCCCGGGCCACGCGCCCGGGTTTTTTGTGCCCCGGCACGCGCGGATATAATGGTATAATAACAATATGAAAAAACACCTTTTTTTAGCGGCCTTATTATGCGCCGCCTTATCGGCTTCGGCCCAAAACTCCCTGCAAAGCGCCCTGCCGCTTCTGCAAAAAAATAACCGCACCGCGGCGGAAAACCAGCGCGTGTTGCAAATTTTCCGCTCCTCCAAAGACCCCGACACCGTTTTTGCCGCCGGGGCCAGTTTGGTAAAAAATCCGCCGTCCAAGGCGCAGGAGCCTGCCCTTTTTAACTTAGTTTTGAAGAACGACGACGCTCTCAAACAAACCTTTGCCGCCGTTATTATTACGGCTATGGGGGCGGTATATGAGGAATTAACCCCCGTTTTGCAAAATGCCCTGCAAAGCAAGGACCTTGTTTTGCGCTCGTACGCCGCCGGGGCTTATGGCATTATAAACCCCAACGACCAGAACTATGCGCTTGATGTGGTACGCTTGTACGCTTACGACCCGGCCTTTGCCGTCCGTTCCTTAAATGTGCTGACGGACGATGCCAAGGCGCAACTGAAATATTTAAAGCAGGCCGCGTCCTCCGCTGATGACAACACCCGTGCCGCGGCCGCTGCGTGGCTTACCTCTTTGCACAGCGAAGGTTCCGCCAAACAACTTTTGAAGATGGCCAAAACGGAAACGGTGCCCTCGGTACAGAGCCAAATTGCTACCGGACTTGCCAAAAACCGCGCTTACACCTTGGCGGCAGTAGCCAAAGAACTCCGCCGCGATTATAATTCCCCCGCCGCGGCCACTTACGCGCTTGCGCTTGGGTTTATGACGGGCAACGCCGTGGATACAGTACGAAAGGGACTGCTGTCAGCCAACAAAAACGAACGTATTAATGCCGCCCGCGCCGCCGCATATATGGCGGGTGTACTGTCCAACCCTGATGCTTTTACTTATACGTCGGACCGCGCCTTTGACACCGGGCTTTTAAAAAGTTTAATTCCACAGTTGAAAGTGCTCGTGCAAACAGGCGACGAAAATGTACGCATTTACGCGCAAAACGCGCTTACGCAAATTGAAAAATTAATGAATTAATATGCAACAACCTATTATTAAAGCCAAAAAGTTGGACCCGCGCGCCCTGCTCCCGCACCGCGCACACGCGACCGATTCGGGCGCAGACTTGTTCGCCTTGGAACGCACCGTTTTGCCTGCACATACGGTAGTGAAAGTTCGCACCGGGATTGCCGTGGAACTGCCGGAAAACACCTCGGGCATTATTTGGGGCAAAAGTTCGGTGGAAAGCAAAGGCATTAAAGCAATGGCAGGACTCGTGGATGCACCGTACCGCGGGGAACTGCTTGTGTGTATGTACAATTTAAACGACAGCGAATTTGTGTTTGAAGCCAGACAAAAAGTTGCGCAACTGGTAGTTTTGCCCACGCTGTACCCGTCGTTTGAAGAGGCCAATGAACTTTCCGGCACGTCCCGCGGCACAGGCGGCTTTGGCAGTACGGGCAGCAAATAATTGGAGTAAATTTGGTAAGTAACAACCCCGGGAAATACATCTCCCGGGGCTGTTTTTAAAATACGACTTAATCTTTTATTGGGGATCTACACAAGAACGCGGGCATTCCTCTTTGAGAAACGTTATCATAATAGTATCCAGTTTATCATAAACGGTCCCTTTTTCTCTGTAAACCAATCTTCCGTTATAACACGTTAACTGATTCACCGGCACCATTTTCTTTTCGCTCGTTCCCGTAGAAAATTGTGCCGACATATTGGTAACCGATCTTACACAAGTGCTATGCGGGCAAGAGGAAGTACATCTTCCCAGCCCTGGATAACTTACAGTCTTGCTATCAGGTGTATCGCAGTTACTTGGGGCCCCCCAAGCATAAGACATAGACGTTGAAGACGGGGCATCAGAACGACAACATTTATTAGAAGACGACTCATAGGTATAACCACTTGGGCACGATTTCGGAGTTTCATCAGGGGTTGCCTTTTCCGGCTCTCCGCAGACCAAATACACCTCTTCCTTGTTTTTGAGTTTTAATTTCTGCCAACTCATTGTTTCCCCCTCACATTTAGGGAATTTATAGCCGAACAGATTTAATTCGTTCAAATACATATTATCCGCTTGCAGCGTGTAACCTTGCTTGTAGTTGCCTACGCGCAAACTGGTTTCAAAATTAAAATCACCCACGCCATTACCGCTACCAATGCGCGCGGTGCTACCTTCTATTGCAGGCGCATCATTTAGTTCCAGTTTTCCCCCTGCAATCTTTAATAAGTTATTTACGCGCAACGATTTACCTGTATTAAAACCCTCGTCTGCCGTACAGCCCAAGTTCATTTGGCAGGCAGAGGTTAAGCCGACGTCCATTTGTTTCATTACATCTACCTGGCTATATGCCACATATTTCACCGGGAAATACGTTACCAT
>NZ_DBMCTG010000014.1:0-37636 GCF_056976295.1 Candidatus Avelusimicrobium sp. | reverse complement strand
TTTTATATGTGTTTTTATATACCGGATACATCCGGGTATATCCGGCCTTAATTTTCAAAATTTTAACAAAAAAAAAAATAAAAACAATCCTTAAAAAAAACACTACGCGCCGAGCCTTGCAGGTGGCAGATTGTCCGCGCCCTTTTGATTTATTGGGCCACACTGTTTTGGCAAGGTCGCAAGCAACAAAACAACACCCATAAATAAAACAAGGCCGTCATAAACATAAAGTCATCCTGAATTTATTTCAGGATCTACTGATTGGGTTGTTATCTAAAAGGCCATACCGGAAGGTTTGCCGGTGCGGAGCGTTTCGGTATCTGTTGTTGTCCTCTTTTAGAGTAACGGCAGATCCTGGACTACAACTTTCCAGGATGACGACAACTACAATATAAAAGGCAAACTACACAAGCAATAGAACCTGAAACCGATCAATAGACCCCGTACAGAAACACTACGGGCTGCCGCCTAGCGATATGGGCGGCAGTTCAGGATGACCTCTTTTTTTATAAAGCCGTCATTCCCGAGTGTCGTAGTCGGGAATCTGCTGTTTGTCGTTGCGGTTTTCTTACAAAAAGACAGATCCCCGACAGAAACCTTCGGGGATGACTACAAACGCACACAGCCACCGCAACAGATTCCCGAACCCTGCGAGCCGCCAAACCCTCGGGAATGACAACAATAATAACGCGGGCCTGCCAAACACTCCGGGATAATGAAAAAAACAATAAAACAAGCCTCCGCTTTTCACTTCATTGTTACCCAAAAGGACCTATAAGCGGTCTGGGTCTTTTAGCCCTTTCTTTTTATAAAACTCCCGTGTTATACTGTTAGTATGAACACACGCATCGTAAAAACTATCCCGTTGATTCTCGCTTTCTTTTTATTAAGCGCCTCTCTGCCTGTCCGGGCGCAAAAAGGGCTCCGCTCCACGCGCCGGGCCGTCAAAATTGTAAAAGTAAAGGGTGTGCCCAGTCTGCCGGCTGAATTAGCCACCGCACGCGTTGCCACACAAATCCCGGCCGCCCAAATAGCCCAAATGTCCGCTAAGGCAAATGCCAAACTGGCCGCTCAAACCCAAGCCGTCGGGCAAACCTTATCCCGCCGGATGCCGATGAGTCCGCACCAGCATATTAAAGAACTGCTGAAAGGCAATAAAAATCCGACTGAGGCCCTGCGCCAATGGTGGAATTTAACAGATAAATACCACAAACCCAATATGTTTGAAGCCTTTGCTTCCACCTATTATAAAAAACACTTTTATATTCTTACCCCCCATTTGACCCAACTTTTCAAACGGGTGGAAATGCAAAATAACCGCGATTTGGAATTACGTTTTTTAAAACGCTTGCGCTTTTTGGCAGAAAACCGCACCCAGTTTCAAAAGGCATTTTCTCCCAACGCGCACCAAGCCACCTTGCGCGTGCGCTTTACGAACGATATTTCCCGCCTGACAGCCAAAAACTTTAACGCAAAGGATTTGGTTTTTTCCGTTGAAAAATTTTTAACTCCCAAACACCCTAAGCACGGTATCCGGCACGTTAATTTAAACAGCACCTTTACCGTCGGGAACGGTCAGGAGTTTGCAGTTTACAATTATAGCGGTCCGCTAGAATTTCTGCCGCATCTCTACCGCTATTTAATTAACGGGGAAAAGCACCTGCGCGAACCGATAACCGTCGTGTTTGATGCCAAGGCAAAAGCCATTGCTATTTACAATAAAGACAAATCCCTTCGCCTGCGCATTACCACGCACGAATATTCCCGTCCGGAAAAGTTGCACTTGCATTTAAATGAAACGCGCACCGGCACTATCGTCAACCAGCAAGGGCAAGAAGTGGAGGAAACGGTCAATTTTAACTTGTCTATTCCCATAGCCAAGCCCGAAAAATTGCCCAATCATAAACGGGACGAATATTTGTACAAACAGTTTATCCAAAACCCGCTTAATTTCTTCCGCGGGGATAAACGCGTAACAATTTTGCAACAGCCTATTTTCTGACGGGGAAATATTGCTATAATACTGTTATGACAAGTCCCCTATTTAACTTTGACAAACAACAGGCCATCTGCACCGAGTGCGACTTTATTATCGGCGTAGATGAAGCCGGACGGGGGCCGTTGGCAGGCCCTGTGGTGGCGTGTGCTTGCTTTATCCCCCCGGCCGCCGCGGCGGACTTTACCGATGTAAATGACAGCAAAAAATTAACCGAAAAGAAGCGTGAAGAACTGTTTAAACGGCTCCAAACGTCCGATGCGGCCTTTGGGGTGGGCTTTGCTTCCGCCGCCGAAATTGACCGTTTAAATATTTTACAAGCCACCTTTTTAGCAATGCGCCGCGCCATAAAAAAATTTGAACATATCCCCAATTCCGTACTCTTAGTGGACGGGCCATACCCCATTTCCGGACTGGAAGCCAAACAACAACCTATTATAGACGGAGATGCCAAATCTTTGGCTATTGCCGCAGCCAGCATTGTAGCCAAAGTTACCAGGGACCGCTATATGTCCGTGTTGGACAAATTATATCCCGGTTACGATTTCTCCGGACATAAAGGCTACGGTACAGCCAAGCATATGGACGCCTTGCGCCGCTTAGGCCCCTGCCCGGAGCACCGCCGTTCGTTTGCCCCGGTGCGTAAATTATTGGCGCCGTCCATTTTGCCGTGAACCGCTTGGGCCTGGCGGGCGAAGAAAGCGCCGCACAATTTTTAAAAGCCAAGGGCTACCGTCTGTTGGAGCGAAACTTCGCCGCCCCATACGGAGAGATTGATATTATCGCACAAGATAAAAAAACCTTGGTGTTTGTGGAAGTAAAATCGCGGGCTTACACGGCCTTTGGCGGGCCGCTTATGGCAGTTACTCCCGCCAAGCAAAAGAAAATCGCGCGGTCAGCCCACGCCTATTTGCAAGCAAAGGGCTTAAAATTTGATAGTATTAGATTTGATGTAATCTGCGTTCTGCCGGAAAAGATAGAACATATTGAAAATGCGTTCTTCCCGGAAAGAACGACAATGTAAATTGGAGGGAATATGACTCAACTCGCGCAGGTAAAAAAAGCAGCCGCTTATATTAACAAAAAAACGAAAAACTTTAAGCCCGAAATTGCTCTTATCACCGGGTCCGGTTTGGCCGGTTCCATACCGCCCTTGGAAAAAGAAGTAAAAATTCCTTATACGTCTATTCCCGGTTTTTTGCAAAGTACCGTACCCGGCCACAGCGGGAACCTCATTTTCGGTGTTTATAAAGGCCGCAACATTGTAGTAATGCAAGGCCGTTTCCACTATTACGAAGGCCACCCGATGAAAGATTTGGCCATCTCTATCCGCACCTTAAAAATGCTTGGTGTGGAAAAACTTTTGGTATCCGCAGCCGTCGGTTCTATGGACCTTAAATTAAAACCCGGCGCCCTGTGCGTGCTGAAAGACCACATTAACTTTATGTGCAACAACCCTCTTATCGGCAACCACGACCCGGCCTTCGGCCCGATGTTTTTTGACTTGTCCGAAGCGTATGACAAAGGTATGCGCAAGGTAGCCCTTGCCGCCGCCAAAAAAGCGGGCGTAACCGCCGGAGAAGGTGTATATTTGGCGGCTACTGGCCCGAACTTTGAAACTCCGGCCGAAATCCAAATGTTCAAAAAATGGGGCGCAACGGTTGTCGGTATGTCCGTAGTGCCGGAAGTGTTGGTAGCACGCCAATGCGGCATCAGCGTATTGGGCCTTGCCTGGGTAAGCAATATGGGCTGCGGTATTGAAAAGAAGCCGCTTTCCCACGCGCAAACTATCAGCGAAACCAAAAAAATTGAAGGCAAATTTAAAAAATTGCTGGAAATTTTATTCGTAAAATTATAAGGATTATTTATCCGCACGGGCATATAAAAAGACCCGTGCGGATTTTTTTGTTTTATGGCAAAGGATATCAAACGGCTCGGCAAAGAAACTCTCATCTACGGCACTTCCACTGTGCTCGCCAGGCTGCTTAACTTCTGTTTAGTTCCCTTTTATACCTACTATCTGCAACCTGCGCAATACGGCGCGATTGCCACCGTTTTTGCGGCCATTGCGCTTTTAAGCGTGGTGTTTTTGTTTGGGCTGGACCAAAGTTACCTGCGTTTTGCAAGCGAAGCAGAAAACAAACATAAAGTCTTTCGCCAATGTTTTTACGGAGTCTTGGCTAATGCCCTGGTATTGGGCGGACTGCTCTATATTTTTGCCCCCGAAGTATCCCTATGGTGGGGACTGGGCGAAAATTTTGGTCTTTTTCAATTAGCCGCCGCCATTTTATTTTTAGATGTTTTAAATATGATTGCCTTTACCAAGTTGCGCTTAGAACGGAGAGCGTGGTATTTTGCGGGCGTGCGGGCGTTTTCCATTGTGATAAATGTGGCATTAAATGTATTCTTTTTGGCGGTTTTGCACCGGGGGCCAAATTCCATTTTATGGGCCAACATCGGGGCTTCTTTGGCTTCGCTTATCGTTTTAACACCCGTTTGGTGGGGTGAATTGAAAGGGCACAAACCCTTTGCCTTTGATTGGAAACTGCAAAAAGAAATGTGGTCCTTTGCGTGGCCTTTTGTTCCCGCGGGGGTGGCAAGTCTTTTGGTAAGCGTGATAGACAAGCCCATTTTAGTACATTTAGTGGGCGCGGAGCAGGTGGGTATTTATCAGGCAAACTTTAAAATCGGTGTTTTTATGATGCTTTTGGTGTCTATGTTTGACCAGGCTTGGAGGCCTTTCTTTTTAGCGCACGCCAAAGATAACGATGCCAAAGATACCTTTGCCAAGGTATTATCTTTCTTTTTTGCGCTCGGCTCGTGGTTTTTACTGGGAATTTCCTTTTTAATGCCGGACCTTATCCAAAGCAACCTTTTTGGCAATTTCCATTTAATCGGGCCTGACTATTGGGGCGGGCTTTCCATTATTCCGCTTATTGTAACGGGATATTTCTTCTATGGGTTATATATTAACTTTATGGTAGGGCCTGTAATTACCAAAAAAACACGGGTGCTGATGTGGATTACCCTTTTAGGAGCCGCCGCCAGCATTACCACCAACCTAACCTTGGTGCCGCATATCGGCATTTTGGGCGCGGGGTGGGCGGTAGCCGTCAGTTACGCGGTAATGGCAGCCGCGCTCTTTACCTTTACGCAAAAGGTTTATCCCATTCCTTACGAATACAAAAAACTGGCAGTGATGTTGCTCGTCTGCCTGGCTACGGTGGGCATAGCCCGGTATTTTAACGGCGCCGTGTGGGCAAAAATAACTTTATTAACACTCTATCCCGGGTGGATGTATCTCTTTTTAAGGCGCACATTACCGCAAACTGATTAACGTCAAATCCAGTGTAATATTGCCGTCTTTATATACCAAAATGTGCGGCACACTTATATCGCCGGTTGTATCCAAGAGGGCATATTCATCATAAAACAAATCTGCCGTATTGAGCATTGTTACCGATTGTGCCGCATATGGATAAAAATCCCCCTCGCGGTATAAAAAGCGTTCTTTGGCATCCCGCCCCTGGTAAGTAAGCGTAATCTCTCCGTCTTTCACGCGGTACTTTTGAAATACTCCCGCATCAGACAGCAACAAATTTAAAAACTGGGTAATGCGCCCGCGCACCACCGCAGTATCTGCATCTTTAAACAAATAACGGTAGGCAATTCCCTCGGGGCTGACGGTTGCGTGCAACACCTTATAGGCGGCCCCCGTCATCAGCAAAACGTCATAATCTTCCGCCCCGATCTTTTTAATACGCAAAACCCCTTCCACATAGTCCTCGTTCATTTGTCCGACGGCCTTAAAAGCCGCCTGAGTACGTCCGCCAACAAAAAAATCTACTTTTTTATAAGCGCGCATTCCACTTGGCATTTGCTTGATTTGCCCCCCCGCACACGCACAGAGCCATACGGCTAATGAAAATGTTAAAATTCTTTTAAACATATCTTGTCTCCTTATTATGATATTATAAATATTATGAAACCTTTTGTCCTTTATTTGCTGGCCGGTATCGTCTCGTGCGCGGTTTGCGCGGGAGTGCTGCCTATTCTTCGCCGAGCGGTTTCACGGGCCTTTTTAGATAACCCCGGCGGGCTGAAAACACATCACGGGGCGGTTCCTCTGCTGGGCGGGTGCGGTATTTTTTTAGGTTTGATATCCGGATTGGTTTTTATCCGTCTAACCACAGATTTTCCTTCCGGCACATTACACACCCTGCGCGGCATTTGTTTGGGCGGCCTGCTGGTTTTTCTATTGGGTCTTGCGGACGATTTAAACAAACCCAAAGGCGTGAATATTACCCTTAAATTACTTGTGCAACTGACAGCGGTGGCGGCCCTTATTTATTACGGCATAGTCATACGGGCGTTTCCCTCTCCGTGGGTGGCTTGGCCGCTTACGTTTTTGTGGGTGGCGGGGCTAACCAACGCCTTTAATCTGTTGGACATTATGGACGGACTGTGCGTGAGCCAAGGCGTAATCTGCACGCTGGGACTTACTTTTATCGCACTTCCCGGCGAATATGTATATGTCAATTTTGCGGCCTTATCCCTATTGGGGGCGTGTCTTGCCTTTTGGCCGCACAACCACGCAAGCAAAAAAATCTTTCTGGGCGATAGCGGCTCCACCCTTATCGGCTTTACGGTGGCTTCTTTATCCATTGGAACAGGATATAGCGGGCACACGGATTGGGGCTTTTTGGCTCCTCTCTTTATTTTGGCAGTACCCCTGTTTGACACGGCCTTTGTCAGCCTGGCCCGCCTGTTAAAAGGCAAAAACCCTTTAAAGGGCAGCCCTGACCATATCGCCCTGCGGCTTAAAAAAGCCGGGTGGAAACCGGGCACTATTGTAACCGCGTTCGCCGCCACAGGGCTTTTGTGCAACGGGTGTGCGTGGGTTCTTACGCGCGCCGGGCTGCCTTTGGTTATCGGTTTATTTGTCTTGACCGGGCTATCGGCCCTTATACTTACCTTTTATTTACTCAAATTACCGGCGGATTAATTATGCACGTTAAAACATTAATTCTAGGCGCCGGTCTAACCGGGCTTTCCACCGCTTACCACTTGGAAAAACAAGGCCAAACGGACTATCTTTTGGTAGAAAAAGAAAAGGCCCCCGGTGGACTTTGCCAAAGCCAAGTGCTAAACGGCTGCACCTTTGATTTTAGCGGACACCTACTACATTTGCACACCCCGGCAGGGAAAAAATTGGTAAAGGGTCTTTTGGGCCAAAATCTGCGCCGCGTAAAACGGCGCGCCTGGATTTACACCGGGTCCTCCCGCGTGCCGTTTCCGTTTCAGGCTAATTTATTTGCCTTGCCCGAAAAAGAGCGCAAACGCTGCCTCAACGGATTGTTGGCTTGTGCCCGACAAACCACCCCCGCTCCCAAAAACTTTAAAGAGTGGTGCTTGCAATCGTTCGGAGCGGGCATATACCAAATTTTTATGCGCCCCTATAATACAAAACTGTGGGGACGCGACCCAAAGGAAATGACCTGCGACTGGTGCGGGCCGTTTGTTCCCGTTCCCACCGTGGAGGAAGCACTAAAAAGCACCGTTACCCCGCCGAAAAAAGACTACGGCTACAACGCATATTTTTATTATCCCGCCAGCGGCGGTTGCGGGGCCTTGGCAGAAGCCTTGGCGCGCCCTATCACCCATTTATCGTTAAATACACCTGTTACGCGCATAGATTTAGCCCATAAAACAGCCCAATGCGGCAACCAATCCGTTTCGTTTGAGTATTTGGTAAATACTTTGCCTTTGCCTGAATTTTTGCGTCTAACCGGGGAAGCGGAATTTTCCGCGCTGGCAAATAAACTTGTCCACACACAAGTTAGAGTTTATAATTTTGCCGTCAAGCGTGCGGTAAAACCGTTTAGTTGGATTTACTTCCCCGATAAAGAAGACCCCTTTTACCGAGTAGGCCTGCAAAGCGGTTTTTCCCCGGATAATGCCCCGCAAGGCATCAGCACATTTTATGTGGAACTGCCCGGAAACTATCCGTGTACACAGCAGAGTGAAAAGCGCATTTGGAAGGCTTTGGTCCAAAAAGGTATAATAGAAGAAAGCGACGACGTTTTATTTTCCTTCTGGCAGTCCTTGCCTTATGCCTACGCAGTTTACGATAAGCACCGCGCAAGCGCCGTTAGCCAAGCCTTAAAGGCGTTGGCAGGGTGCGGGTGTTTGTGTGCGGGACGGTATGGCAAATGGGAATATTCCTTTATGGAAAAATCTCTATTAGAGGGCTTGGATTTAGCCAAAAAACTTGTATAATGAGGTGTTATGAAAGTTCTCGTTTTTGGCGGCAGTTTTGACCCCGTACACAAAGGGCACGTTTCTTTGTTTCGCCGCGCGATGAAAGTCATCGCGCCGGATGTCGCACACATTGTTCCGGCCTATCACTCTCCGTTTAAAGCAAAATCTCCCACCCCGTTCCGCCTGCGGATGAAAATGCTTAAACTGGCCTTTGCCGGTTTTGGCAAAAATATTGTTTTTGACGATTACGAATTAAAACAGGGCGGTAAAACTTACACCTATCAGTTAGTCCAATACCTTAAAAAGCGCTACGATAACCCGGAGATTTATTTATTGGTTGGCACCGACTGCTTAAATGATTTGCATAATTGGAAGAACCCCGGTTATATTTTTGATAATGCCGTAGTCGTAGCGGGAAAACGCAAAGGATATAACGAAAATCCGGCCCAATTTAACCATTTATTTTTGCCGGGATTTTTCCCGAAACTTTCGTCCAGCCGTGTCCGTGCGCATATTTTAGCCTGCGGGGACGTGCCGGACACCGTTCCGGAAATTATTGCCCCGATTATCCGCGAAAATAACCTCTATGGCTTGGACGTGCACACCTGGTTAAAGGCCCATTTAAAGCCCAACCGTTATTTGCACTCCAAAAACGTGGCGGAAATGGCTGCCGCTTTCAGCGATATTTACGACGTAAATGTAGAACTTGCCGTAAAAGCAGGCATTATGCACGACGCGGGCAAAGGTTTTTCCGGGCCGGAACTGATTGCTTTTTGCAAAGAACATAAAATTAAAGTCCCGTTTTTTGAAGATATTTGCCGTATGGAGCCAAGTTTGCTGCACAGTTACGTTTCGGCGTGGATTGCACAGCACGAGTTTGGCGTAACCAATAAAGACGTTATCCGCGCTATTGCCGAGCATACTTTGGGCAGTTTGCATATGAGTACACTTTCTAAAATTCTGTTTGTGGCGGATATTTCCTCCAAGGACCGCAAGTACAAAGACGCCTTCGTCATACGCAATTTGGCGTTGCAAGACTTAAATAAAGCCCTGCTCTATGCGGCTAACCGCAAACTTCTGTTTACCATAGATACACAAAAATGGCTTTGCCCGCTGGGAACACACTTATGGAACCACTTAATAAAGCAAGAAAAATAACCGAGCGGTGCCTGATGCTCTTGGCCACCGCGCTTTTTGCTTGGGCCATTTGGGCGCAACTTACCTCGCGCACCGTACAAATTCTGACGAACCGGGAAAAGGACTCCGTACATTTATCGGTGTTGACTTCCCCGGCTATGGATATTGCCTATAATCCGGCCACGCGCAAGGCGGCTATTTCCGTACGGGCCGAAACCTGTCCGCCGCACAACTGTAAACCTTTAAACCGCGCCAAATTTTTCACACCCGAAATTACCGGGCGGGAAGAAGCGTGGAACACCTTTAAAGAAGCCTTAAATAACTGGCGCTACAATCCGCTTATTATCGGACAAGCGGTATGGGCCTATATCACAGCCTGGCACGATAAACGCACCAACTTAACTCCGGCGGAGTTTGCGCTTATATCCCTGGAACTAACACAGTTGGAAGCCGCCGACTTTGCCCTAAAACTTCCCCCTTTCTCTAAGCGCGCCAAAAAGGCCCGCCAGCAGATGCCGGAGATGCCTCTGGTGGCAGATATGGCCCCCCTGACACAAAAGAACCGCCCGATAGTGGTGGAAATTTTAAATGCGTCCGGCCAACGGGGATTGGCCTTAAAATTAACGCAATTTTTGCGCGACCAAAATGCCAAAGGTCTTTTGCGCGTGGACGTCTTGCAATATGATAATTATCCCACGTTACAGGATACCTCCTCTATCGTGGATTACAGCGGACGGCTGGTACAGGTAAAACAGTTAAGCCGCGCTATCGGCATAAACGGCGAAATCAAGACCGATTCCTCCCCCAACGTAATATGCGACACACGCATTATCTTGGGTAAAGACTTTGAAATGCCGCTCTAAAATGCTAGACTAATTTTATTGCAGTTATAACGTTATTTGCAGAGGTGGTTTATGAATACCAAAGAACTCGTATGCCTGGCGGCAAGACTTGCCGATGACAAAAAGGCCGAGAATATTAAAGTAATAGATTTGTGCGGACTTTCTTCGCTGTGCGATTATATCTTAATCGTATCTGCCACCTCTAAACCGCATTTGGACGCGGTGGAAGAAGAAATCAGCAAAAAATTAAAAGAATTGGGCTATTACAAAGCCAACCGCGACGGCGGAGAAAGCCATATGTGGCGTGTGAGCGACTATGGCGGTTTTTTGGCCCATATTATGACGCCGGAAGCGCGCGATTTTTACGCGCTTGATAAGATTTTCAGTTTCGGTAAAGAAATTGACTATAAAAAACCTGTTAAAAAAGCAGTAAAAAAACCCGCAGCCAAAAAGGCTCCGGCCAAAAAGACAACCGCCAAAAAAACTGCCGTTAAAAAAACCGCGGTAAAAAAAGCGGCCACCAAGAAAACCGCCGCTAAAAAAACTGCCGTAAAAAAGACGGCTGCTAAAAAACCGCTAAAAAGAAATAACCTCTTATGCTAGAAAAACTAAAACAAGACATCTCTTTAAAACTCGCCAACGCGGACTACTTTAAGGGCTGCGAATTGCCCGAAGTGGAATTTGCCCCCGCACCCGCCCATACCGGGGCGGACATTTCGCTCGTGTGGGCAATGGCTGCCGCCAAAAAGTTACACAAGAACCCGCTGGAAATCGCCAAAGAGGCCTGCAAGGTCTTGCGCGAACTGACCGGCATTGCCGATGCGCAAGCCGTTCCGCCCGGGTTTATTAATTTAAAATTAGAAGACAACTTTGTTATTACCTGCGCTTCCGACCGTCGTATTAAAGACCGCAGTGCCGAAACCTCCAAACACAATATTTTAATTGAATTTGTTTCCGCCAACCCTACCGGTCCCTTGCACGTAGCCAGCGGACGCGGAGCCAGTTTGGGCGACAGTTTGGTTAAAATCCACCGCGCCTTGGGCTACTCTTGCGACAGCGAATATTACGTCAATGATGCGGGTAACCAGGCCGAACTGTTGGCGGTGTCCGTCAAAGCCCGCAAAGAGGGAAAAGAACCTCCGGAAAACGGCTATCACGGCACTTATTTAATTGATTTAGCCAAACGTATCCCGGCTGATTTGCCCGAAGACCAATACGGCCGTTGGGCAATGGAAGAGTTAATCAAAACCCAACAGCAGGATATGAAAGATTTTCACGTTGATTTTACGCGTTGGTTCCGCGAATCAGACCTGCACAAAGACCAAGCCCCTAAGAAAGCCTTGGAAGCCTTAACGGCCAAAGGCTATACTTACGAAAAGGACGGGGCGGTTTGGTTCGGCTCTACCAAGGATGCCGAAGCACAGGACGATAAGGACCGCGTGCTTGTGCGCCACGACGGCCGCCCGACGTATTTTTTGGCTGATATTTCTTATCACAAAAATAAATACGACCGGGGCTACGATACCTTAATTGATATTTTAGGCGCCGACCACCACGGCTATGTACCGCGTATGAAGGCCGCTGTGCACGCGTTGGGCCACGAAGAAAAAACTTTTGTACCGATTATCCACCAACTGGTGCATTTAATTGAAAACGGCGAGCAGGTAAAAATGTCCAAGCGTGCAGGCCGCTTTATTACCTTGCGCGAATTAATGGACGAAGTAGGCACAGATGTCTGCCGATTCTTCTTCGCCAGCCGCACGCCCAATGCCCATATGATGTTTGATATGGACCTGGCCAAAAAGCGGACCAACGAAAACCCGGTTTTCTATGTGCAGTATGTACACGCGCGTATTCACTCTATCTTCAAAGCCGCGGCGGAAGCGGGCATTACCGATTATAACGGCATTACCACTCCGCTTGCCCCGCAGGAAAGAGCACTTTTGTTAAAACTGATTTGGCTCAAACACGTCTTGCGCAACTGCATTGCAGATTTAAGCCCCCACCATTTGACCACTTATTTGGTTGAATTGGCGGGCCTGTTCCACGCGTTCTACGATACCTGCCGCGTGCTGGATGAGAACAACTTGGAACAAACCAAATCCCGTTTATTTATTTGCCAACGGGTAGCGGAGCGGATTAAAAAAGGGCTGGAATTTATCGGCGTAAGCGCGCCGGAACAAATGTAAGCCCGGACAAATTAAAATATAGACAGAAAAATCTCTATCCTCCTTCGGGCGGACGGAGATTTTTCATCTCCGGCAATTTTTTATAAAGGGGAATTGTATGAAAAAAACACTTTATCTTATTTTAGGCATTTTGCTGTTGCCGTTGGCACTTGGGGCGCAAAGTCTGCCCAAGGCGGAGGAATCTTTTGCAAAAGGCGATTATTCGTCCGCGCTCACACAGTACAAACAATTAATGCAATCGGCCACCGGAGAGGAGCGTCTGCACGCCCAACTGCGCTATGCCGCCTGCCAATACGGCCTTGGAGAATATTTAAATGCCGCTAAAACCATTTGGAATTATCCCCTGCCTGAAAACGATTTGTGGAAAGTGCGCTTTTTGCTCTACCGTATCCAAATTTCAGATCAAGCCGCCTCAGTTTACCGCCGGCTGTTAAACGAACGGCAAATAGACTCTAATGACGCGCAAAACGACCCCGAATCCTGGACCAAGGAAGAGTGGGAATCCCGCATCACCCAAGATTACGAAACGCTTTGGGCTATGCGCGCCGCGCTTATCAATTTCCCGGTTGAACGCGAAACCCTTATTTTAAACATCAAGGAAACCGATACCCAGCGTATCCCCACGCTGTTTGATTATGTGGTGTTTGAGTGGCGCAACAGATTAACTGCACAAAAGACCGTTGTCCCCGCCCGTTTGGAAAATGCCGAATATTTAGACGGATATGCCGAGGTTGTGCCCCAACAGAAGGAACAGGCCGAAAAATTAACTTACCTTCTAAAAACCGCCTATTTGCTAGACGGAAAAGGCCGCCAAAATGCCAAAATCTTTTGGCAAACCGATTTTATTTTATTACCCTTTACGCAAGAACGCTTTTTTGAATTGAAAAATCAGGAAAAAGCCCTTAACGCCGCCGTCAGCCAACTGAATATCATCAGCGGTCTTACCCCCCAAACCTTGGGCTTTTGGAATAAAATTAAAGGCTATGTGTCTGCCGACAATACCGACTATGGCCGCTCTTATGCGGCTTACAAGGCCGCCGAATTATTATGGAACCGCAACGGCGACCGCGAAGAAGCCCTTAAAATGGCCCGCTTTGGCAAAGGCTTAAACAACGGCTACTATGCCAAACAATGCGCCCAACTGGAAAAGCAAATTTTAAAAAAGGAACTATCCTTTAATGCCTTGCCCAAGGCCATTAATCCGCAAAAGACAGAACTATCTTTCACCGCCCGGAACGCACAAGAAGTATTTGTCCGTATATACAAAACCTCGTATGAGGAACTGTTAAAATTCTATCGCGCAGGGCAGGTGGGCCGAACGGTGAACTCGTGGGATTTTCTCACACGTTTAGCCGGCAAAAACATAAAGGAAGTGCTTTCCCGCGCGCCTTACAAAGCCGCCTCCACACAAGTAATGTACGAACGCCCTTATTTTGAGCAAAAGGCCACTGTTGCGCTCCCCCCGCTTGAAAACGGTTTCTACTTTGTGCTAGCCAGTTATGACGCCTCTTTTGATGATGCTTCCGCACCCGTGCAAGGCGCCGTTTTAAATGCCACCGATTTGGCCTTGTTCGTTACCGGGGCCATTGAGGACAATCCGGATAAGTATGTAGCCACTCTGTCCGGCAAGACGCAAACGTTCCGCCCCAATGTATTCCGCGTGTACACCGCTAATTTAAAAACAGGCGAAACGGAAGGAAACGCTAATTTGGACATTATCACCACCTGGAAAGGTACCCGCCAAAAAGCGGCTACACAGGCCGACGGCTCCGCCGCGTTTGTGCGCCCCATTACGGTCAGCACCGCCAGAAACACCAATAACAACTATTTTATCAGCCCTTTGGCAGAAAAAGACGGCAGCCGAGCCTTTGCCCCTGCGCTCTATTTTCATTTTTATAATAACGAACCGGTGCGGCTTTTCCTGCAAACGGACCGCGCCATTTACCGCCCCGGCGAAAAGGTGCAACTCGCTTTAAATGCTTTTGAAACCTTGCCGCGCGGCTTAAAGGTTCTTCCCAATCACCGCGTGGAAATCAAAGTGGCGGACGCTTCGGGCAACACCGTCTTTACCGCCCGTCCTGCCACCAATGCAATGGGAACCGCACAGGCTGAATTTACCCTGCCGGACAACCCAATGTTAGGCTACTTTCAAATACAGGCTTCCTTGACCGCAAATAACCGGACCTACCGCACCTACCAGTCGTTCCAAGTAGAAGAATACAAACGCCCGGATTACGAAATCACTTTATCTGCGGACGGGACCACCCGAGAATATAACAAGGAAACCACCGTAACCGGCCAAGCCCAGTATTATTTTGGCGCGCCTTTGGCCGGAGCCGTCATCAACTATACGATACTCCGCCAAGACTATCTCCCCCCCTTCTACTGGTGGGCCGTACTTCCGCCTGCCGGCGGTGATACCGTTATCGCACAAGGCTCCGCCAAAACGGACGAAAAGGGATCTTTTAAAATTTCCTTTACCCCCCGCCAACAGGAAAAGGACGAAACCTTTGCCAAATATGTGGTAAAAGCCGAAGTGTTGGACGAAAGCGGCCGCCCTATCAGCGCCCAAAAGACCTTTACGGTCAGCACGCTGGCTAAACTCTTTAAACTGGACTTTACGCAAGGTTTTTATGACGCCAATACCCAAACGCCCGACTTTGCCCGGCTCACACTTACCAATGCAGACGGCAACGCAGTAACGGGCAAGGTATCTGTCAAGGTGTCATTATTGGAAAACACATTGCCGGAAGTCCAAGCGGAAAACCGTTTTTATCCGTCCCCGGAACGCACATTGGAAAACCAATTTAAAAACGCCAAGGAAGTCAAAACCGCTTTTACGCGGGATATTTCCTTTAAAACCGCCGGAGAAAAGACTTTATCTTTGCCCGCGTTGCCGGAAGGAATTTACCGTCTGACCTTAAAGGCGGACAAAGCCGGCACGCAAAGTATGGTTTTTGTGGTGGCGGACACGCGCTCTCAGTTACAGTTGCCGGACGTTACGCTTTTTCAACGGGAAACTTATTACCCCGGGGAAACCGCGCGCGTATTATTGGGCGCGGGCAATCTGACAGGCTCCAAACGTGTGGAAATCTACCGTGGGGAAACCTTCCTTACGCATAAAGATTTATTACCCGGCGGTGTGTCGGTTTACACCTTCCCGGTGGAACAAGAGGCGCGCGGCGGGCTGGCGCTTGCTTGGTTTGGGGCCAGCAATTATACGTTCCACCAAGGCCAAGCAACCGTAAAAATTCCCTTTAACAATAAGAATTTATCGGCCGTTATTGACGTTCCCAATGAGGTCCGCCCGGGAGAGGATACCTCTTGGAAATTAACCGTAAAAGATGCTGCCGGCCGTCCCGTACAGGGACAAGCCGCTTTGACGGTATATGATAAATCGTTAGATTATTACGCAAAACCGGAACACGCACTATCGGCGCAGGCGCTTTTCCCGCAAAATGCCCAAACGGCCGACCGCGCCTCTAACCAGGCCAACGGATATTTTTCCAACTATTTTACAGGGAAAGCAGAGAATACCTTTACTCCGGCGCCGCGATTACCCGCCAGTAACCTGCAAATGGCGGCACGCCCATACCGTATGTTCGGGCTTTCGCGCGCCAACAACGTAATGTTAAAGTCCGCTATGGGGGCCGTCCCGCAACTGGCCGCAAGCAAAGCCACCTATAAGGAAAGTTTTGCTGAAACCGCCGAAGACACCGCAACCGAAGAATCTTTTGATACCGCCGCCGCGCCCAATGATGCGGGTTCTGCCGATTCCCCGCGTACCAATTTTGCCGCGACTGCGTATTTTAATGCGGCCTTGCCTGTCGTTAATGGGCAAAGTATCGTTAAATTTACCTTGCCGCAGAGTTTAACGGCTTGGAATATTGTCGGTTTTGCACTTACGCAAAATGCCGATTTCGGCGCGTTCAGCGCCGCCACCGTTACCCGCAAGGACTTTATGGTCCGCCTGCAAATGCCGCGTTTTTTCCGGGAGGGCGATAAAGGAATTTTACAGGCCGCCGTTACCAACTTAACGGGTAAAAAAATTACCACCGAGGTCGCTCTTGCTATCCAAAAGGACCAAGCAAATGCCCTCATGGATTTCGGCCTGACAAATACGGCTAAACGCGTAACCGTTGGCGCAAACGCAACTGAATTTGTAACGTGGGAAATTACCGCCCCCAATGTTCCCGCACTCTACGGCATTACCGCCACCGCCCGCAGCGGCAAGGCAAGCGACGGCGAACAAAAAACCTTGCCTGTTTATCCGGGCCGCCAACGCACCTTGGCTACGGTCAATGCCGCGCTTAAAAACGGGCAAAACACCTTGGAACTGACCGAACTGAAAGACATACCCGCCGCCGATATGCAAACAGCGGTTCTGACAATTCATCCCAGTTTGGCGCTTTCGGTGCTTAATTCTATGCCCAACCTGCTGACAACCCCATACAAAGACCTTGTCAGCACCTTAAACCGCTATGCGCCCTTGGCTGTGGTTCACCGGTTCTACACCACCTATCCGCAACTGAAACAAGCGGTTTCTAAACTGCCCAAACGTACGGGTCAAGATGCCGTTTGGAACGAAAAGGATCCGTTGCGTTTAACGCTGTTAGAACAAACACCGTGGCTGCGCCAAGCCCAAGGCCGCCAGAGCAAAACCGCGGATCTAGTAGATTTGTTCAATCCGGGAACGGTCCAAAAAACGCTAAACAAGGAACTCACGCAACTTAAAAAATTCCAAAACACAAGCGGCGCTTTTGCGTGGTTCCCGGGCGGACACGACGACGACTATTTAACCCTCTATGCCTTAAATGCGTTTGCATCCGCCGTATCTTTCGGTGCGGAAATACCGCAAGCCGAAACCCAACAGGCAATTTCCTATATGGTCCCCCGTATTGAACAAAAATTAAAGGCCGATAAAGACGGGAGCGAAGATACGGTTTCCTTAGCGCTATATGCGGCTTATACTCTTTCCGCGTTCCCCCAAAACTGGGCACAAATCGCACAGGCAAAACCCTATATTAAGCGCTGGGCCGACTATGCCGGGGAGCACGCCCGCTTTATGACGGCCCTCGGCCAAACCTATGCGGCGGCTGTTTACCACCGATTGGGAGACGATATAAAAGCCAACCAATACCTGGACCTCGTTTTATCCCGTATGAAACAGGATAAACTGGCCGGAGCCTATTTTGCCCCCGAGGAACAAAGTTGGGTTTGGTATCGGGACACCCTTTCCACCCAAACGGCCACCCTGCGCGCGCTGGCAGAAATCCGCCCGCAAGCCCCCCAAATAGAGGCTATGACCCAATGGTTGCTTTTTAACCGCCAAGTAACCGGGTGGAATAATTCCAAAGCCGCGGCCCAAGCCGTGTTTGCCCTGCTGGACATAATGCAGGCCAAGGGCGCGCTGTCGCTCCCGGTAACCTATCAGGTAAATTGGGACGGCGAGCAAAAGCACTTCGCGTTTGAGCCAACGGCCTGGACTAATGACTTACAGTTTGTGCGCACGAACAGCCAAATTAGCGAAAAAATAAAAACCGCCGAAATTACCAAACAAGGCATAATGCCTGATTTTGCTTCGCTGTCTGTGCTGTACCAAACGCCCAACGTAAAGGCTTCGCCCAAGGGAGTTATCAACGTAACGCGCGAATACTTTACGCGCTTTACGCAAGACGGGGTACAGAAACTCCGCCCAGTGCAGGATTTGGACGAAATAAAAGTAGGCGACGAGGTGGAGGTGCACCTCACGCTGACAACGGACAGCGCATTTGAATATGTATTACTGGATGACCCCAAGCCCGCCGGCTTTGAAAGCGAGGATTTAACAAGCGGCTGGGAGTGGGATAAATTGTCCTTATACCGCGAAACACGCGAAGCGGCCACCCGGTTCTTTATCAACCGGTTACCCGCCGGAAAGGTAACACTTACCTATGTACTCCGCCCGACAATTCCCGGCAAATTCCGCGCGCTCCCCGCACAGGCGCAATCTATGTACGCGCCTGAATTTGGCGCCCACACAGGCACGGAATTATTAACCGTAGATAAATAAGCCTGTTTTTATTGTTCCCGGTTTGGTTTCTGCCAAGCCGGGATTTTTTATGTAAATCCGTATAAAAAACACCCGAGAATATACTATAATGAAAGTAATTCTAAGGAGTATTTTACTATGCCTTTAACCGTTTTCGCGCCGATTGATGGCGCAGTTGTACCGCTTGAACAAGTGCCCGACCCAGTATTTAGTGAACGCATGCTGGGCGACGGAGTTGCCCTGGACCCCGCCGGAGACACTATCTACGCCCCGATAGACGGGAAAATTATCAATTTTAACAAAGCCCTGCACGCACTGGTTATTGCCCAAAACGGGATAGAAATTTTAATCCACGTCGGCCTGGAAACGGTCTCTTTAAAAGGCGAAGGATTTACTCCGCTCGTCAAAGAGGGTGAGACAGTTAAAAAGGGCCAACCCCTTTTAAAATTTTCACACACCGCACTTGCCAAGGCCGCCAGTTCCCTTATTATGTTAGTAGTAACTGCTCCGGCCGATACCAAGGTACAAGGTACTGCCCCGGAAATCACAAAAACAGGCGAACCGCTTTTTCAGGTTTGCGTGTCCGGCGAACAAACTACCGCAAATCTAAGCCAAACCTTTACGCAGGGCGGTCCTTTTACCGTGTTAAATGCCAATGGTTTGCACGCGCGTCCGGCGGGCGTACTGGCCCGTTTGGCAGCCGCCTATGCCTATCCCGTACAGATATGCTGCGGAGATAAAAGCACCGACGCTAAAAGCGTAGTGGGTATTATGGGCCTGGCGCTTGAATACAACAGCCAAGTAACGGTAAAAGCAGGCGGTCCGACCGGCGAAGCCAAAACCTTTCTGACCCAAGTGGAAAAAGCCTTTCAAAATGCCTTTGGCGAAAAGGGGGCGAACCTATCTATCCCCACCGAAAACAAAAAGACTCCGCTAGATTTTTCCGCTGGCGCAGAAGTTTCCGGCCTGTGTGCCTGCGGAGGCCTTGCCAATGGGCAGGCGTTTCTCTTTAAACCGGCAGATGCCCAATACGAGGAAAATGCCACCAACCCGCAAGAGGAGTTAAAAGCCTTGTCCGCCGCGTTGGAAGCGGAAACTGTCGAAACGCAAGCCAAAATTGCGGCCGAACCGCACAAAACATCGCAAGATATTTTGGCTGCCCATTTAGCACTGTTGCAGGATCCGCTTATGCACCAAACCGCCTTGGAAGCGGTCTCCCGCGGCAAAACGGCATCTTATGCCGTAAACGAAGCCGTCCGCACCAGTATAGATATTTTAAAAAAGACAAAAAACCGCTTTTTAATGGAGCGTATTGCCGACATTAAAGATTTACGCCGCTCCCTTCTGTGGCGGCTGAGTGGGCAGAAATATGCCTTGCCGAAACTGCCCAAAGGCTGTATTTTAATAGCCGAGGAGTTGCTCCCCTCCGAAGTATCCCATTTAGCAGGGTTAGCCGCCGGCGTTCTGCTGGCCCACGGCTCGCCCACCGCGCACGCGGGTATTTTGCTACGCAATATGGGGCTTCCCGCCATAGTAAATGCCGGAGAAGATATACTTCAAATTCCAAGCGGCGCACCCGTCCTCTTATATGCGGACGAAGGGAAAGCCGTCATCAACCCGACAAAAGAGCAACTAAAAGATTTCGCCGCCACCAATCAAAAGGAACAGGCCCTGCTGCAAGAGGCTTCTACCCAAGCGCAGGAGCCGGCACTAACCTCTGACGGCGTGCATATTTCTGTGCAAGGCAATGTCTCCTCTCCACAGGAAGCGGCATTAGCCGTACAACACGGAGCCGAAGGATTAGGACTCGTACGTACCGAATTTTTATTTAATAACCGCGCTGACGCACCCGGCGAAACCGAACAGCAGGCCGTATATCAGGAAACACTCAATGCCTGCCGGGATATGCCAGCCACGTTTAGGCTGTTGGATGCCGGCGGAGATAAACCCTTGCCTTTTGTAAATATTCTGCCGGAAGATAACCCCATTGTAGGGGTGCGCGGTATCCGCGCATTTAAACGCAATGAAGATTTTTTCCGCACCCAAATCCGTGCTGTTTTGCAAACAGCCCCCCTTAACCAAGTGCGCATAATGTTGCCGATGGTAACTTTTGCAGAAGAAATTATCTTTTTCAAAAAATTAATCGCCCAAGAGGCCGAACAATTAGGCATAAAAGAACAGGTGCAAATCGGTGCAATGATAGAGGTCCCCTCCGCCGCCCTCGCAAGCGGACAACTGGCCCGGCACGCGGACTTCTTCTCTATCGGCACGAACGATTTAACACAATATACGCTGGCGATTGACCGCGGACACAAAGAATTAAGCGCGCAGGCGGACCCGCTCCACCCGGCCGTCTTAAAACTCATTTCCTTAACTAGCCAAGGGGCAAAAAAATATAACCGCCCCGTAGCCGTTTGCGGGGCTATGGCGGGCGACCTGGCCGCTGTGCCCTTTTTAATCGGGCTGGGCGTAAGCGAATTGGCCGTTGGCGTTAAAAACATTGCGCAAGTAAAGGCGTTAATCCGCCGCGTTAGTCACAAAAAATGTGAAGAACTTGCCGCACAAGCATTAGAATTAACCTCGGCGCAGGAAGTACGCGCCTTGGGCCGCAAATACATTGCCTTATCATAGGAGCATTTATGGAAAAATTAAAAATAGTTTGCACCGCTATTGGTAAGTTTTTAGTCCGATTAGGTAAGGCCCTTATGTTGCCGATTGCCGTCCTGCCGATTGCAGGGCTGCTCTTGCGCCTCGGGCAGCCGGACCTGCTTAATGTTGCTTTTATTTCGCAGGCGGGCGGGGCTGTTTTTACCAATTTGCCCATTATTTTTGCTATCGGCGTAGCCATCGGCTTCGCCAAAGAAAACCACGGAGCCGCGGCATTGGCCGCGTTCGTCGGTTATGTGATTTTAACCGCTACCCTAAAAACCCTGGACCCCGATATTAATATGGATATTTTGGGCGGCATTATTACGGGCGCGGTGGCCGGTTGCCTGTACAATAAATACAAAGATATAGCACTTCCCCCGTACTTGGCCTTTTTCGGCGGGAAACGCTTCGTGCCCATTGTTACGGGAGCGGTGTGTTTGCTGCTTGCGTGCGTGTTTTACTTTGTATGGCCGCCTATCGGGCGCACTATCAGCGCGTTTGGCAACTGGACGATTTCGTCCGGCAGTATAGGCCTTTTCTTTTACGGGCTTGCCAACCGTTTGTTAATTCCGCTCGGGTTGCACCACATTTTAAACAACTTGGTTTGGTTCCAATTCGGTGATTTTGCCACCGTTCAAAACGGCGTAAATACCTTGGTACACGGAGATTTGACCCGATTTTTTGCGGGAGACCCCAAAGCCGGTACTTTTATGGCGGGTTTCTTCCCGGTAATGATGTTCGGCCTGCCTGCCGCGTGTTTGGCGATGATTAAAACCGCCGATACCGCCCGCAAAAAAGCCACGGCCGGGCTTCTTTTGTCTATGGCACTTACGTCCTTTTTAACCGGGATTACGGAGCCGATTGAATTTTCGTTTATGTTTTTGGCTTTTCCGCTGTATGTGTTGCACGCGGTATTAACGGGCCTTTCTCTCGTCGTTATGAACCTTTTACAAGTGAAACTCGGCTTCACTTTTTCCGCCGGACTTTTTGATTATTTGCTTAGTTACGGCTTGGGCACAAACGGTTGGAAATTAATACCCGTAGGGCTTACATACGGAGTTCTTTATTATTTTGTTTTTTACTATGCCATTACCAAATGGAATTTACTTACTCCCGGACGGGAACCGGAAGCCGTTTTGGCACCTAACACCCCTGAACCTGCGGTGCCGACTCCCGAGCAAACACATACGGACGAGCCTCTTTCCCGAGGAGAAAAATATATACAGGCCTTAGGCGGAAAGGATAATATTTTATCGCTGGATGCGTGCGCCACACGTCTGCGGTTGGAAGTGAAAAACGCTGCCGAAGTACAAGAAAATGCCCTCAAACAACTGGGGGCGCGCGGGGTAGTAAATGGCGGGAACGGCATTGTACAGGTAGTTATCGGGCCGGAAGCGGACCTCTTGGCAGATGAAATAAAACAATATTTAAAATAGGGGATTTTTTATATGCGTTTAGTAGTAACCAAAATGAATTTAGGGCTATGGGCGGCGGCTTATATCAAGGAAAAAATTAATGCCTTTGCGCCAATGCCCAAAAAGCCCTTTGTACTGGGTTTGCCGACGGGCGGAACGGTGGTGGATATGTATGCCAATTTGCGGCTTTTCTACAAAAACCGTTTATTATCCTTTAAAAATGTTGTTACGTTTAATATGGACGAATACGTCGGCCTGCCGTTGGACCACCCGCAGAGTTACCGTAGTTATATGCATTGTAATTTATTTGACGGAACGGATTTCCAGCCCGAAAATATCCACCTTTTAAACGGACAGGCCAAGGACCTAAACCAAGAGTGTGCTCAATACGAGGCCGCTATCGCCGCACTGGGCGGCATTGATTTATTCCTGGGCGGAGTAGGGCGCAACGGACATATTGCCTTTAATGAGCCAGGTTCGGCCTTTAATACTCGAACACGGTTAGTGGACCTAACCCCCAGCACCATAGAGGCTAACTCGCGTTTCTTTTTAAACGACCCGCACCGCGTACCCAAACAGGCTTTATCCGTAGGTATCGGCACGGTAACAGATGCCAAAGAAGTATTATTTTTAGCCTCGGGCGAAAAAAAGGCCGAAGCCGTAGCCCATTTGGCAATGCCGGGAAAAGATTTAAACTGGCCCATTACGGCCTTAAAACTCCACCCGCACGCCACCTTATTGGCGGACCCCGAAGCGTGCGAACAACTGCCGGAGCCTTTTAAAACACAACTGGTCCGGCAAATGGACGAAACGCCCACCGGGGAGCATTGGACGTTACAGATAGAGGATTAAATGCAAGATTTATTAATTACCAATGCCCGCGCCGTTTTGTCCGGCAAAATAAGGCCGGCGGCGCTGTGGCTTTCGGGCGGAAAAATCAAACAAATTTTTACCGAAGAAGTTTCCTTGCCAAACACACCGTCCTTTGATGCCAAAGGCGCACTGGCCGTGCCGGGGTTTATTGATTTGCATATCCACGGCTTTGCCGGGCACGGACCGGAAAATGCCAATTCCGCGGACCTGCTTACAATGTCAGACGAACTGGCTCGCTACGGGGTATGTGCGTTCTGCCCCACGCTCTATTGTGCGCGTCCGCACGAAATGGAAGCCCTTTTAAAAAAATTACTTCCCGCCCTAGGCTCGGAAACAGGTGCCAAAATTATCGGGTTTCACTTGGAGGGGCCTTTTATCTCTCCCCAAAAACCGGGAGTAATGAAACCGCAGGACATTGTCCCCCCGCAGTTAGACGATATGAAACGTCTCTACGAGGCCGCCCAAGGGCACATTACCAATATCACCCTGGCCCCGGAACTCCCCGGAATCGGCCCTATTATTGATTTCTGTTTGGCCCGCGGCATTTTGATACAAGCCGGACACACCAACGCTACCTATGGCGATTTTTTACACGGCGTCCAACTAGGCATAAAACACACCACCCATTTATTTAACGCGATGAGCGGTTTCAACCACCGCAACCCCGGAGCCGCCGGCGCGGTACTGATGCACCCGGAAATTTCGTGCGAAATCATTGCTGACGGCGTACACGTCCACCCGGACGTGGTCGGTTTTTTGCGCCATATAAAACCGCTTGAAAATATTGTTGCCGTTACCGATGCCCTAAAACCAACCGGGCTTACGTCCGGGCCGTTTATTGCAAACGGGGAAGATGTTATTTTGGACGGTGGTGTATGGAAGCGTAAAACGGACAAAGTAATTGCCGGCTCCGCGCTGACAATGGCGCAGGCCTTTAAAAATCTGGTTAAGTTTGGCTACTCTCCCGCCGAAGCCTCGCAACTGGCCAGCACCAATGCCGCGCACTTATTAAACATCCCCCACAAAGGCCGCCTGGAAGAAGGTTTTGAGGCCGATATTGTGTTGTTAGACGAGCAACTTAATTTACAAGCCGTCTTTTTAGGCGGAAAAAAGCAATAAAACTAACGTAAATCAAAAGTAGGTGCCGTAGCAAAGATACCCCCGCCATAGTGTTGGGAAGTTTCGGTACCTAACGAATTGCACAACCTGCGCCAACGGGCCACCTGAGAACTGTCTTGCTCTCCTTTTCCCATTATGCAAGCCCGTCTCTCATCTGCATTGGCGCATAACTTCGTGTTAGAACTGCTATGCGCGTATGTTCGGAAATAGATTGCCGCCTGAGTGCCCCACGGAGCCAAATACGAATAACATTGATTCATACATAGCACCGAAGTACCATTTTTCCAACAATTCCCACCCATACTGTCGGGCAGTTTAATCGTAAAGGATTTCGGTAGCTGCATATCTAACTGGTCAAACTCCGTAGCGTACTGGCCATTTGCCAAATAATAGGCTTCTTGGGCCGTTCTCGTCGCATCTAACAGCGGCATATTGGACGCAAATTTAGATTTATCCACCGCCAACTGATACTGCGGCACCGCCACCGCCGCCAAAATACCGATAATAAGGACAACAACCAGGAGTTCAATTAAGGTAAAGCCACGGCTCACAACCCAAGATGTAGATCCTGAAACAAGTTCAGGATGACCTTCTTTTTTCATAAAGTCGTCAGCCCCGAGAAGTTGGCGGCCCGCAGGGTTCGGGGATCCGTTGTTGTCGTTCTTGGATTCGTTGTCATTCCCGAAGGTTGTAATCGGGAATCTGTCGTTTTCCTTTTTGAATAAAAACAGTTCCCCGACAGAAACTCTCGGGGATGACGGCAACAAACGCCAAATTTTGTTAAACCCTTTCATTTTTTCTCCTTGTTAAGACCTTTATATTTGAGCAAAACAGCCTTTTATACGCATTTTTATACAGCAGACACATCCGGGTATATCCGGCCTTAATTGTCAAAATTTTAACAAAAAAAAATAAAACAACCCTTTTAGAAAGAAGTCCTGCGGACGGCTTACTTTTTCCCCCTCTTTTGACTAGCAGAGCCACACTTTTTTGTAGTGTTGCACCCAACGAAACAGCAACGGCAAAAAGACCAAAAGGCAAATCGTTAAACTATTAATAGCCCCCGTACAAAAGCCGTATGGAGCACCACGTCGCCCCGCCATAACATAAAAATTCCCGAGGAGCACTCGGGAATTTTTTTAATTGGCTTTCTTTAAAATGTACTGCTCGGCTAGTTCTCCGGTTATCGGCTGCCGGTCTTGGTCAAGCAGGGTCGCCTGCCCCGGTGAGAGTTTCAAATAATAGCCCTCTTGCTGGGGAATAGTCAGCGTTGCCACCCCGTTTTCAACCGTGTAAGTTCCCTTATCTTCAAACACACCGTCCGCCTTTTCCAAATATTCGCTCGTCCAGGTAAATGTACCGTCCGGCAACAGGGCGACCGTGGTTTTGATACCCGGGCCGTCCGCCGCAGGCAAAACACCTGTATAGATTTCCCCTACCGCGGCGGTTTGCTCCGCTGGGGCGGCTTTCTCTTCCGTCGGCGCGGGTTTGCTGCAAGCCGCCAATAAAATAGCAGCCACTAATACTGTAATTTTTTTCATATTTTCCTCCTTTGTTTATATTTTATCAAAAAGCGTTTCCCGATAATGTACCTTTTTCAGATTAGATAACAGGATATTTTACCGGAAAATGCGAAACTTAAAAGCGCAGTCTCCCAAATTTTGATAAAATAGAGTAAATGCTTTCCGCGCCCGTAGTTCAATGGATAGAGCGTCAGCCTCCGAAGCTGGAAATGTGGGTTCGACTCCCGCCGGGCGCAAACTTAAAAAACCTCGCTTTTGCGGGGCTTTTTATTTACGGCAAAAGCAAGCAAACTGCCTGAAAAAACACTCATAAAGCGCACCGCTCTCCCAAATTGATATAATACGGATATGGGAATAGAAGAAATTGAACAAAAAGACTATTTTTCTATCGGCGATGTAAAGCGCATTACCGGTGTGCCGGAATATTCCGTGCGCTATTGGGAGGCTGAATTTGGGCTCATCCGTCCAATTCGCCTGGAAAGCGGACATCGCCGTTACACCAAAGAAGATGTTTATACTATTCTCAAAATTAAAGATTTAATTTACAAACACAAACTAACATTAGAAGGCGCTAAAAAACAACTGTCTAAATATCAATTTCCGACAGCAAGCAAAACCGAAAAAGCCCACAGCGATGTCAAACTTTTAACAGAAATAAAAGAAATACTGGAAGAATTGTTAAAATAATGATAAAATATTTAGGTAGTCAGTAAAAGACTGCTTTTTTCGGGGAGTGGCTCAGAGGTAGAGCGCTCGCTTGGGGTGCGAGAGATCGCGGGTTCGATTCCCGCCTTCCCGACCATTTAAAAATTATTTACGGGGCGTAGCGCAGATGGTAGCGCGCACGGTTCGGGACCGTGAGGTCGTGGGTTCGAATCCCGCCGCCCCGACCATTTAGAAAGCCGCTTTTAAGTAAGCGGCTTTTTTGTTGTCTAATTTTTCCCTCTCTCGTCGGCGTTTTAGTCTGATTTTTATCCATTCGGGTTTTAGAGCAGTATTTATAGACCGCAAAAAAGGCCCTTTTGGGGCCTTTTTCTCTACCGGGCAAAATGAGAGGATCCAAAAATCCAATACTTTATCGTCTATTTTTCATAAAAAAGAGGCAAGGAAACTTATTTTCATTCCCTTACCTCTCATTAAATTACTTTCCTTCACGCCAACGGCGTTTCATTTCTTTCATAAAGGAATAGTCACTTTTGGCTTGCGGGGCTTCGGCCACCTGCCCCCTCTTTCAACGCCTTATTAGGGGAGTCCGTTTCCTTACCGTTCTTTTTTTGGGGTTCGCCCGCTTTTTTTACCACTTGACCCTTTTGGGCCGCATTGGCAGGGGTTTGCGCGGCGGAAGAATCTTGCGTGCCGCCAAACGCATAGCGGATGCCCGCGTGTACACCCCACCCTTTTACTATATTGCCGGCCTCATAACTGCCCAAGCCGTACCAATACAAGTTTTTGGTAAGTTGCATATCAAGCCCGGCGTTCACTTCCAACGTGCCACCTGAAAGGTCGCTCTTTTCCGCCGCGCCGGCATAAGCAAGGTCATCCTTGCCGGCAAACTCATAGCGGTAGGCCAATTCCAACAACGGCTCTATCAGCAGGCCGTTATCCCGCACGGCGTTGTAGGCCAACAGCACACCCGCTTTGGCATTGACGTAATTAGCCGCATTATACCTAATATCATTACCGGTATCCCCTACGGAAGCATTTTCCGCCGAGGCGTGCATATAACCAATTTCTAATTTCGGCTCTATGCGGATGAACTTATTGCGGGCCAGTTCGCTATTTATGCTCTTTCCTACTTCCACACTGGCCGCAACCACATTCCGGTTGGGCTTATATGCCAGTTCCGTTCCGGTGGAGGAGTGGCTCTTCATATCCAACTTACTCCAGAAGTTTCGCGCCGCCAAATCCACAAACCAGCCGTTTTCGTTCAGTAAGGTTGCATACACACCCACGCCCGGGGCTTCACCGTCCCCTTTATCGTACACACCGTCGCTCTTTTTGGTTTTGATATTGCGGGTGGACACAAACCCAACCAACACCCCGGCATACAATTTGGTGGGTTCCTCGGCCCTAAACAACCAGTCATATCCGGCCTCGGCACCAAACAAATTGGCATCCGTTTTGATTAAATCATCCACCGTCATATCCTTGTAATAACTGCGCACCCATACGCCTTGCTTGGCCTGCGTATTATCCATGGCGCGCAAATCCCCCAACCGTTTTTGTAGGGAGTTCATCCCGGTTTGGGCGATAACAACGTTCATTATCGGTACGTTTAACATGGTCTTAAACGTATCCGTCAGTTCTTGGGTGTTGCGCAAGTAGTAATCCTGCCCGGTTCCGGCCGCGGTACCTTGTGCCAATTTGTACACATAACCGCCCTCATCCCATTTGCCGCCTAATAAGTCAAACGTACCGTTTACAGTGGCAGTGTCGGCAAATTCCACCAGTTTTATACCATCGCCGGTGGTTGCTTGGGCGGTGGGGGCCACATTGGTTAGTTTCAGGTTGGCATTCCCGCTATAACTATCCGTAATGTTCAGTTTATCGGCGGTTTGGGTTTCTAAGTCCACATTCATATTAAACACCGCGTTATTGGCGGACAGGTTTTCTATACCCAGGGTATTCATCCCGGTTGTATGGTCGATGTTTACTTGGGCATCCGCAAGGTTAATATTGCCTTGCAAGGTGTTGTTGCCATACACATTTAAGTCCCCGCCTGTGGCGTTCAGGCCGCTTACCAGGCCACCCTCATAAAGATTAACCGCCCCGCTGTTCAGCGTGGTATTACTCGCCACGCCGC
Source organism: Candidatus Avelusimicrobium sp. (assembly GCF_056976295.1). NCBI lineage: Bacteria > Pseudomonadati > Elusimicrobiota > Elusimicrobia > Elusimicrobiales > Elusimicrobiaceae > Candidatus Avelusimicrobium > Candidatus Avelusimicrobium sp. Next base: position 8,798 of record NZ_DBMCTG010000014.1, on the reverse strand, counting down.
TGGAGTACACATTCTGCACCCCGCCCGCAACAAGGGTATCACTTACCACCGCTCTGGAAGACACATTTTGCAAACCGCCCTCTTGGATAGTGGTAGCACTTGCCACACCGCCGGAGAATACATTCTGCAAACCGCCGGCATAAAGGATAAAATTGCTTGCCACGCCGTTTTGTAGCGTAAAGGCTTCCCTGCTTGCATTGGTGCCGGACACATAGGTTGACGTATCCCCACCATAAACATCCGCATTAATATTTCCGCCAGAATATTGCATCACATTATATGCTTTTCCGCCGGAAGACACATTCTGCAAACCGCCCTCGTTGATAGTGGTATTACTCGCCACACCGCCAGCGGACACATCCTGAGTTCCGCCATGGATAGTGGTCTCGAGTGCCGTCCCACCGGCGGACACATACTGAGTTCCGCCATGGATAGTGGTAGCACTTGCCACACCGCCGGCGGACACATACTGAGCTCCGCCATGGATAGTGGTAGCACTTGCCACACCGCCGGCGGACACATACTGAGCTCCGCCATGGATAGTGGTAGCACTTGCCACCCCGCCGGACTTCACATGTTGAGAACCGCCGGAGTAAAGGATAAAATTACTTGCCCTGCCGCTTTGTAAACTGAAGGGTTCCCCGCTTGCGTTGGTCCCTTCCACATAGGTTTCTGCATCCCCGCCAGAAACGATTACAAACATTTTCCCGCCGGAATGTTGCCTCACATTATATGTTTTCCCGCCGGCGTGCACAAACTGCAATCCTCCATCATGGATAGTGGTGTCACTTACCACCCCGCCGACATACACATTCTGGCTACCGCCGGAGTGGATAGTAGTTTCATTTGCCACGCCACCGGAGGACACCCCCAGATGCCCGACGGAGTTGATAGTGGTATTGCTTGCCACGCCGCCGCTTGCCACGTTCAGCCAACCAAGGGAGTTGATGGTGGTACCATTGGCCAAGCCGCCTCCTTCCACATTCTGCCAACCACGGGAATTGATGGTGGTAGCATTTGCCACACCGCCGGATTGCAGATGTTGAGCACCGCCGGAGTTGATAATGGTAGTATTTGCCACACCGCCGGAGGACACCCGCTGGCCCCCCAGATTGATAGTGGTATTGCTCGCCACGCCGCCGGAGGACACAAACTGCCAACCGTCCTGATACATTGTGGTATTAGTTGCCACACCGCCGGAGGAAACCACTTGTAGGCCGCCATAGATAGTAGTAGAATCTGCCACGCCGGCCGAATAAATAATTTGGGAATTACCCGAGGTAATAGTGGCTCCTGTCACCGTTTTCCCCGCGCTTACATACGTTCCAGCCCCATACGCAGGCAGGGCCATATTGTTAGCCAGCATGGCCGCCACCGCTGCCGTATATACGGCCCGGCGCCCACCGTTATAAATACGCGATACCAGCCGCTCTCCAAAACCGCGGGACACGATGCAAGAGCTTACCACCGCCGCACTGCAACTGGAACAATACTCCTGCTCCAATGCCTGAATACAAGCACTGGAATAAATATTTTCTTCTTGGGGGGAATAACGTTTACTCATATTTTATTTCTCCTCGGATTCGTTTTTGGGGGCGGTTAAATGGCAATCTTTCATTAATTGTTTAATATGCCCAATTACTTGTTTGCCCGTTATTAAGCGGGTGCATTCGTATTGGCGGTCCGTATTTTTGAATTTAGGACACCAAAAATAATCGTAATGGTCAAAGTTGCAATTTATATCATCCCAACAACCATTACAACCGTGGGAATTAAACACGCGGTACGGCGTGTAAAACTCGCATATCGGCAAGGTAAAGCCGCTAATTAAAACTATCGGAATATGCGTACACCACGCCAACCACGTTAAGCCGGACGACAACCCGATAAAAAAGTCCGCGTGTTCCAAAAGCGCTATGCGCTCTTGCAGGGGCTTGTTCCCGGTAAAATCTTCCGCCTCGTGCGGCATACGGTTCCAAGTGTATTTGAACCCGGTGACGGGCTCTTTATCTATACAAATTACACGGTAGCCCAGTTCCTTTAAGTAGGCAACCACTTGCTCCCACCCGTAGCCGTTGTTCCAAAATTTGGCCTGGGAACTGGATTTGGTGGCAATACATACATAACGCTCTTTAATTTTGCGCGGGCTACCTAACTTTACCTTGGGGGCTTCTTCGCGCGGGTCTACACCCAAAATATAACCTGCGGTGCGGTGCAGGCCCACCTTGCGGAAATCTATGGGTTGGTGGGTGTCGTTCTCTTTGAAAAACAAACCCAACATATAACTGGCGTAGGGTTTTTCAAAACGGATTTTGCCCGGCAAATGCGTGAAAAATAAATTGGGGTACTGCCCCTCAAAAATTTCCGCCAGGTTGTGCGCCATGGTTATTTCCGCCGCGCATTTATGCTTTTGCTGGAATCTGTCCGCATACGTCAGCCAACCAATAATATCCCCCAGCGTGCCGACGGGGAACTTGATTTGGACTTCTTTGCCTGTCAGGTCCAACGTGTGGTTTAAGACGGGTTCCTTTTCCCCACGCACCCACACGCGGATGCGGAACGGAATATAATATTTTTTGGTGCTGAGTACCCAGCCTTCGTCGGCATCACAGGCAAAAATAATGTTGTCTGTTTCGTCGTCTTCAATTTGAACGTGCCATTTTCCTTTGGGCAACAAAACACGTGCACCGTCGTTAAAATCATAACGAATACCCATCGGACCTTCTTGTGTGGGAATGGCAGGCACCGGAACGACAAACGGATTAACCGTTTTCCCGGTAGATACAGTAACGGAAGCGGTTACATTGGCTGAAGCAACAGCACCAGAACTGGCAGTGGCAGTTCCTTGATTTGCAGTGGAGTTTAACGAAGAAGCAGAAACAGGCGAGACAGAAACCACAGAATCGGTATTTTCGGACATAAATCCCCTCTCTAGCAGAATCCAGAAAGAAGAGATAGGGCTTCCAATAAAAAACGGCCATTATGGATATTCCACTCGCGAGTATACCCATAACAGCCGTAGTTGCGTAATTCTCAAATTGTAATTCCAATCAAGAATATACGAACATTGGGAAGAAGACCCCTTGGAAGCTACCCGCCGAATCTTCTGCCTAAACCAGCTGTTTTTGGACTCGAGTAGACTTTGGTTGCCCAAAGACCATCCTATTCTTCTATAGGATTCCAAAAAACAGAAATAATTGTATATACATTTTACTTAACAACTTATAATTTACTATACAAACTTTTCGTTGATTTTGCCCATCATTTTATGTAGCTCCCACATACTTACATACGCGCTTTATGAAAGTCCACTGGTTGAATCCATCAAAATTTCCCGACATTGCTCTTAAATGCCGCCAAGCCCACTACCCATATTGCCCAATCATTGCTATACCTCTTGAAAACTCTCGCTTCGCTTGAGACAAACCATATACGACCATTTAGAAAGACTCTTTTAAGTAAGTGGCTTTTTCCCTTCTCCGTTGGTATTTTGGGCTGATTTTTATCCATTCGGGTTTTAGAGCAGTATTTATAGACCGCAAAAAAGGCCCTTTTGGGGCCTTTTTCTCTGGTGGGCAAAATAGAGGAATCTCAAAAAGATTATTTCGTTCGAAGATTCATACAAGATATCTTATCTGGCGTAAAAGAAAACACTACAATATGCGGATTATCAATCACAATTTCTTTTAATCCTTGAATATGTTTTTCTTTGTCTGCGAGCTGCGCTTCAAAATCTATAGATGAGAAAATACCAGTGATAATATCTGGATAACGTGTGTAAGGTTCAAAAAGAAATTGATGCGTCTTAGGGTTTTCTCCACCAATTCTAATTTTTGGATATTTCACCCGCCCCGCAATAGAATTGGTACATTGGATATTAGAGATTTCTTTAATTATTCCATTTCCAATTTGCATAATATTATCCCGGTCTGGAAACCAATGGATTTCTTCCGTATAATGTTTAACACATAAAAACTCCACAATTTTTCCAAATATGAATGAAACCAACGATAGATTTTGTAAGGTTTTTATAGGTTGGCATTTACTTTTCAAAGTCAGCTCAAATTTCCGTAATCGTTGACAAAATTCTTTCGGGATTAAAGAACTTTTTTGCAACTGATGTATATCTTCTTTAAAAAGTTCAATATTGAAAAAACGTTTTTTATCATTAATAAGAAACACCAAACTAAAAAAAGGTGCCCGACGGAGGAATTCGCATTCCTCCTGTGAAAAACGACGAATTTGTTTAATATCCCGGGGTAACTTCCGATTAAAAAAATTAGCCACCGGTTCAATTTGCCCTAATACTGGACTAATTGTAAAAGTAATACAATCATGTTTTTGGCGATTGTCCAAACAATAATCACTCATCACAGTCCATCCGAGAGACAGAGGAGCAATCTCTTTTTGATACTGAGCCCACCGCTTAGAAAAAGTTGGAAACTTTGATAAAAACGTCTTTGTATTCATATAGTTATTTTATAATACTTTCCCAACATTTTTCCTGCGCTTTAAAATCCATGTGTCCCTCTGCTAAATTCATCAATTCTTTCAAACTCATATTTTGCGGGTTTCTATACTCTAAAATATCCGCCACTATACGCGGAGACAAGTAGCACAAATTCAAATATCGGGCAAAAGTGCGCTTATTCATTCCACTGGCTTTTTCCCTTTCACGGGAAGTCATGCCGCTTTCTATCATCTTCTTACATTGCCACGCTCGCGCGAGCCCACGCACCCAACTTTCATTTAGTTGCCGCACCGTCAAAATATTATTGGCTGTGCCATTTTGTAGCCGCGTAGAGGATACATTATCTATATAAAAAGTGGCCCGCAAGGTGATTGTATGTTCCCCTATATCCGGCACAAGTAAATCATTTTGCCGCTCTTCCTGTGTGGGATTCTTCCGGCAAATATCCAAAAACAAGTTTTTATCTAGTTCAAGTTGTACATAGCAGTCTGTACCCGTTTTTATACAAACGGCTCGTTTTAGGCACGTTTTAGCCTCATTAAAGCCAATATAGCTTCTGTCTGCCTGTAAATCCAAACCGCTCAAATCAGCCCGACAAATTGTATCCAATACAAAACCGTCCAGTTGAACCACCGAAATATGAATCCCATTTCTAATAAAATAATATTGGAATTTCTGCCCCTTTTTAGTCGTACTGGTCAATTTATAAGGATTTCCTTTATCATCAAACAATTTATCCGCCAATAAAGCCTTTTGACGGATATATGAGCGATATTCCCGTAATCCGTTCTTAGAATTCCCTATTTTGGATTGCACCTGTTCAAAAATTTCACAAGGTACAAGAGCCATTTGTTTGCCGACATAGACCTTATTAGCCGCCAAATGCGGCATTTTTCCTATATAGACAGGATTCCCGAGGATTCGTTGTATAGACCCGTGCCGAAATAAATGTCCGCCCCGCATAGCCCCCGACACCGTTTGCCAGCATTTACTGCGGTAGCCTTGCTGATTCATCCAATCGGCTGTAGCTTGTATATTGCCCAGTTCTAAATACTTGTTAAAAATTAAGTTGACGACTTCGGCTTCTTGCGGATTAGGGATAAGTTGCTTGTCTTTAAGGTCATAGCCCAATGGCGGAGTTCCCCCCATCCATAGCCCCTTGGCCTTGCTAGCGGCGATTTTATCTCGTACACGCTCGGCTGATACCTCCCGCTCAAATTGGGCAAAGGACAAGAGCATATTAAGCGTCAGTTTCCCCATAGAATTACTCGTGTCAAAGGATTGGGTAATGGACACAAAGTTGCAACCGTATTTATCAAACTCTTGCATCATTTTGTGGAAATCAATAATAGAGCGCGAAAGGCGGTCCACTTTATAGACGACTACTACCTGTATTTGTCCCGCTCGGATATCGTTAAGGAGTGTTTTTAAGCCGGGGCGCTCCATGGTCCCGCCACTAATGCCGCCATCCGAATATGTTTTATAATATTCCCAGTTATTGAATGCTTGGGAGAGGATATAGGCCTTACACGCCTCCTCCTGATTTTGGAGCGAGTTAAACTCCATATCTAGACCGTGTTCTGTAGATTTACGAGTGTATATAGCACAATTAACTTTTGGCATATTTGTTATAATTCTCCTATACACAGTAATGCTTACTATCGGGAGATAAGTCAAGAAATATGGTAAAAACTTTGACAATGGAAAAAATCATTGAAATAACTAATGAATTAAAACCAAATGATAAAGATGACTTTAAAAACATTAAACAAATAATGGAAGCTATGGATGAAGATTTATGCCGTTTACTATTTGATATTGAATTTTCAAATATTTTAACTTCCCCATGGAAGATAGAGGCACAAACTGAATCAGGAACACATCTAGCTCACTACATACAAAATATTGTGATCTCAGATATGGTATCGATATTATTTCGAATATGGGATAATAGTAATGATGTCAATAGTTTATATTTAGCATCCACAATATTAAATAAAAATCGCATCTTAAAAGAATTTATTATCAATTGTTATCCTTGTGAGGGAATAACTCCAGCACAAGCAAAACAAATTATTGAACAGGTGCCACATGCTCATAAACATAAACTGCTGCAACACATCAAAGCATATCGTACCGAAAGAATAGGTCACAATTTACAGAATAAATCTGTTCAAACAGAATTATTTGTTGGAGATATGTTAAAACTAGGCAGTATAATGATATATGCAGATCTAACACTAAAATATGCAAGCAATTTTAGTAATATCGTACTAGGAAAGATAATTAACTATTCAAAATTCCCGGCTAAATCAAATTACGAGATGGCGCTAGAAGAATTAAAAAACCTACTATCCTCTAAAGGATTTTTATCCAATGCTGGCATTCGATTAAAACCACTTGAATATATAGACGATGGGGGCCTTGCAAAACAAATATTGCAAGATTTAAAAATAGATAAGGATTTGTTTCTATGACAGTCTCTTTAACCCAAAAAATTTGGGGCCGCTTATGTGGCCCCGTGTTATTTTCTGCGCTATTGCCGTCAAATTATGATAGATATTATTCTCCCACTCGTATTCTTTCTCGCTTTTCACTATTACTTGATAAATCTGCCCTTTGTATTTTTTGGTTAGGATAGTTCCTATCGCTAAATTATATTTACATTGATGGGCCCGTTGGATATATTTCTCTGGGTTGCTGGCATATTTATCTAACCTAGTTATATACTTTTCGGCCAGTTTACAACTATACAACTCACATTGGATAGCATACCACAAGGGTCTATATTTGCTCTTTCTCCCTCTTAACGGATACCGATAGAATATATCCCAATAAAATTGGAGTTTCTCATCGGATAATCCTTTGAGTTCTTCAAAACTTTTAGGTAAATAACATTTATTTCTCATTTAGCACCCTCCGGATACGGCTTATCTTACGGGCAGCATTTCCCTTACCATAATAGGCCTTGGCTAATTCATCAAAAAACTTGATGGCTACTTGCAAGATTTCCGCTTCGCGCAATTTCTTGGGCCGCCCCAGTGGATTGCCTGATCGCCCTTTTACAAACTGGTGTTTAACGGGTGGTAATATACGCGGTGTCATTTGGATAACCCGAAGAACACATACCCGCTGATAGGCCGCTTGACGATTTCCATAGCCACACGAGATATGCTTTTGTATAGTTTTCCTTGGTATTCAAAGCCATTTTCAAGCACTTTTACTTCTATGGTTTGTCCGTGGTAGGTTTTAGTGATAACTGTGCCGACGGCAGGTAAGCGACCATCCCGTTCTTTGGGTGTCGGTTCAGCTACATCTGCGACTTTTTGCTTGGCAACTTTTACAACTACTTGTTTAGATTTTTTCTTCATAAAAACTCCCGATAGTATATTGGTTTAGTGGGCTTTTGGCCCATTCCTATTACCGCTTACTATCGGAAGGGAAGTCAAGAAGGAATCCTGCTTGAACCAGATAAATTAAAGTAGCTTTTTCAGAGAAACCAATTTGCCTTTTTTATCCTTACTTTTCCAAAATAATAGGCCATTATTAGATACTTTTCCAGTTATAAACCGCCCTGCCGCTGAAGGAGAAGAAAAAATTTGCCTATTAAAAGTAATATTTCCATTGGGCAATATTTTAGCTGTATATTTCTTTCCTTTATAAACTGTCTCCAAAGGAATAACTTTGCGCGACGACGCGCCTTTTTTTCTGCCAAACAACAAGGCGTCTTGCTCTTGACGATAAACATCAATACGTTGTCTAAAATCGCTTTCTAAACTTACAGCTTTCCCGCGCGGATGCTGGCGGTTTCCTTTTGGTTCGCAAACAGTAACTAATAAAGATTCCAAATTTCCAATATGTTTTTCATTATTTACAATAAATAACGAAAATTTATCCCATTTTTTATGATGACGGTCTTTTAAGTGCTGACTCAGGCGACGTTTCAAGTCCACCGCTTTGCCAATATAATACAAATCGTTTCCCTTGTATAAAGCATAAATACCAGGCTATTCGGCAATGAGTTCTGTGAGCAAGAAAGAATAGTTTTCCAACGCTGAAATGCCAATATTTTGCAGTTTTTTAGTTATAATGGACATGGCTTATTATATCATTTTTTACTATTTTTTAATAAATATTCCTATTTGATGGAAACGTTTGGAACAAACGATACATTAGAAACGAAATGGCAGCAAATCAAGCATCATTTCTATACATGACTTCATTACAATTACCATTTAGCATTCGAAAAGAGAAACATAGCAAAATACTTTACTCGACATATTGATTATAAAATTTTGTTTTTTTATAATTCACAATAAAAGTTTCT
>NZ_DBMCTG010000013.1:0-39120 GCF_056976295.1 Candidatus Avelusimicrobium sp. | reverse complement strand
AGTTGTTGGTCGTGGTCCTTATCATCGGCATTTTAGCCGCAATGGCAATGCCGCAATACTTCAAAGCAATGGAACGCTCCCGTATGACGGAAGCCGTAACGATGTTGGCCAGCATTGCTCAGGCGCAACAACGCAAATATATGCAGACTAATGCGTTTGCTACGAATTATAGTGGGTTAGATGTTGCTCCCAGAGGAAAGGGTGTAAAAGATGGAACATTCTGTACGAAAGGAGTACCGGGCGCCAAGGCCGGGGATTGTGGTGAAGGCAATGGTTTTGAAATTACCTTGGGAACTAATACTGGATTAAATGCGGGAAATGCAATTGCTACTCGTGTTGGTAAAGGTACGTTGCAATACCAATACACCCTCAAACGTTTTTATAATGGCGAGGGAACTCTTTGTACCGCTGGTAATGGTAATGGTGCGGAATTGTGCGCCGATTTCTGCGGCATAGAAGTTGCAAGTGCTGCGGCAAAAAAAGATTATGTATGTTGCAGTGATGGAAACACAAGTGCTGCTGGTGCATGTGCTACCCCTACGACTGGTTTATAATACAATCAGTTATTTTCACACCGCTCTTTCCGCCGCTTGGAAAGGGCGGTTTTTAATATAAGGGGAAAATATCCCTTATTTAACCCATTATATACCTTGACAGCGGGGCCTTTGTCTGGTACTCTCTAATTATGTACACTATAAGTAGATTTATTTGAAAGGGGGACGTATGAGCGAAGTGATTTTGACGGATGCTAATTTTGAAGAAGAAGTATTAAAAAGCAAAGAACCTGTAATGGTAGATTTTTGGGCTACTTGGTGCGGGCCGTGCCGTATGCTGGGCCCGGTGGTGGAAGAATTAGCCGCCGAATATGCGGGCAAAGTAAAAGTCTGCAAGCTAAATACCGACGAAGGTATTGCCACCAGCACCAAATACCGCATTGCTTCTATCCCGACCTTGCTCTTCTTTAAAAACGGAGAATTAGTCGGGCAGAGCGTGGGGTTGCAGTCCAAAGCCGCTTTGCAGGAAAAATTAAACTCCTTGCTGTAAGGAGGCTGTATGAAAAAGTTATTTGGGGCTTTGTGCGTACTGGTATTGTTTGCCGTTGCGCTCGTGGCCCAACAAAATGCCACTATTCCCACAATGACCAGCCGGGAATATAACGGTCTTAAAAAAGACCAAGTGTTTGTTGTTATGTTTTCCGCACCTTATTGCGGGCCTTGCCACGCGGCCGAGCGGACGATGATGACCGCTCTTACCAAAAAATACGCGCAGGACAAGAACGTAATCATCCGCAAGGTGGATGTAGAAAACGACGTAAAACCAACAAACGGAATGTTGTTAAAAGATGCGTGGGGCATTACGTCGTTGCCTACTTTTGTGGTGGCATATAACGATACGGTAATGTATTCTCGTATTGGATATTCAACCCTTTCCGCCGCTGCCGTTCAGCGGGAACTGGAAGAAAAAATTAATAACCTTAAATAGTATAGCGCCCGCCCCATCCCGGGGCGGGCAACTATCCTGTCCTATGACACAACTACAACCGCAATTTTATTTAATTGACGCCCATAACTTTTTGCACCGCAACTATCACGCTTTGCCGAAATTATCCACGTCGTCCGGGCAAGAGGTGGGCGCGCTGTACGGCTTTTTGCGTTGGTTAATCAAAATGCTGCGTGAGCATAATCCGGCATATGTGGCCGTTTGTTTTGACTCTCCCGGCGGTTGTGCCCGGCGCAAGGCTTTATTGCCCGCCTATAAAGCCAACCGAAAAAAACCGGATGACGCGCTTGTCAGCCAGTTGAACTTGGCGCGCGGACTTGTAGATACCTTGGGCCTAACCGTGGTTGCCCGGCAGGGAATAGAAGCCGACGATTTAATGGCTTTTTTAGCCCGCCAAGCCGCGGCGCAAAAGGTGCCCAGCGTGTTTGTTACGTCGGACAAAGATGTGTACCAATTTTTAAACGAATATATTTCCATTTGGCCTTCTGGCGGGAAGGACGGCTTTAAAGGGCCGGAAGCCGCCAAGGAAAAATTTGGGGTGGAAACGGCATTTCTGCCCGATTATTTTTCTATCGTGGGCGACGCGTCGGACAATGTACCCGGCGTAATGGGAGTAGGGCCTAAAAGCGCGGTGGATTTAATTAATAAATTTGGACATTTGGAGGATATTCTCCGCGCCGCCCATAGCGATAACCCCGATTTTAAACCGGCCCTTGCCAAAAAGATTTTAACGCACGAATGCGAAGCCCTGCTGTCTAAACAGTTGGTGGTGTTTGACTCCAACTTGGATATGCCCTTTAATTTGGACGATTACCGCGTACGCACACCGAATAAAGAGCAGTTGGAAGCATTATTTAAGGAATACGAATTTAAAAATTTATTGGACTTTTTTGAGGCTCCGCGCCCGGTACCCCTTACGGTGTCTGCCCCCGAGCAAAAAGAACTTTTGCTGGGAGAAGCGTTAAAGCGGGCGGAAAAGGCAGAGCGCATTTTTTTGCACGCGCAAGAAGAATTTTTGGTGTTAGGAATTAGCGCGGCGGAAGCCTCTTACACCCCCATAAGTGATATCCAGCCGTGGGAACTGGCGGCCCTTAAAAAATTAGTGGAAAATGATTCTATTGAAAAATTGGGCTACGATTTAAAACTGACCTTGCGGGAACTGGATATTAATGTTCACGGACAATTTATCAAATGTTTTGACGGACGATTGGCCCGGTATTTGCTAAATCCGTCGGGCGATTTGAGTTTTGCGGGGGCCTGTGCAGATTGTTTTTCCGTTACCGTGCGTGAGGATGATGCTTTTGAATTATTAAAGGAATACAACCGCTATATTTGGAAATTGCAGGAAGTTTTAACCGCCAAATTAAAGCAAGCCAACCAATGGGAACTTTTTAACAACTTGGAACTGCCGTTAATGATGGTATTGTCCGATATGGAATTTGCAGGTTTCCGCATTGACCCGGGGTGGCTGGAAAGTTTTAAGGTGTTGTTGGAACAGGAAATTGCCCGCTTTCAAAAGGATATTGATGCCCGCGCCGGCTACCCGGTAAACATCAACTCCACCAAACAGTTGGGGGTGCTCCTTTTTGAACAAATGAAAATTCCTCCTGTGCGCAAAACCAAAACGGGTTACTCTACCGACGAATCGGTGTTGGAAGAAATTGCACAAACTTATCCGGTTGCGCGGGCTATTTTGGAGTACCGGGCCAGTAATAAATTAAAGGCTACATATGTAGATAATTTGCTGTTGCTGGCGGATGATGCAAACAAAGTCCACTCGTATTTGGACCAAACCGGCACGGTAACGGGCCGCTTATCCAGTTCCAGCCCCAACCTGCAAAATATTCCGGTCCGCACCGAAAAAGGCCGCCTTTTGCGCAAGGCTTTTTGTGCGGCGGACGGAAATGCGCTGTTAAGCGTGGACTATTCCCAAATTGATTTGCGCGTACTCGCGCACGAAAGCCAGGACCCTGTGCTTATTGAATCTTTTTTAGAGGGCGGAGATATCCACACGCAGACGGCGGCGCAAATCTTTGGCGTAATGCCGCTGATGGTTACAGAGCAAATGCGGTCTAGTGCCAAAGCAATTAATTTTGGTATCATTTATGGACAGGGGCCTATGGGCCTTTCCCAAGCACTTGGTATTTCGCTGCGCGAAGCCAAAGAATATATAGACAATTATTTTCGCAATTACCGTATCGTGCGCGAGTGGATAGATGCAAATGTCGCCCTCGCCCGCCAAAACGGATATGTAAAAACAATGTTGGGGCATATCCGCTACCTGCCGGAATTTAATATGGGGGTAGGCAGTATGACCTCTTTTGCACAGCGTGCGGCTATCAATACGATTGTGCAGGGCGGGTCAGCCGATATTATTAAAAAGGCTATGATAGATGTATTTTCCGCTTTCCGCAACACACCCGTACAAATGACTATGCAGGTGCACGACGAATTGATTTTTGAAGTGCCGCAGGAAGGATTAACCGAAACGGCGGCCCGTATTAAAGGCTTAATGCAAAACGCCGTTAAATTGCGCGTGCCGCTGCTGGCGGCGGCAAAGGCGGGGAAAAACTGGTACGAATTAGAAAAACTGCCTTTATGAATTTACGCGTGAAAAATAAATTGGTATTAGGGTTGACGGGCAGTATGTTGAGCGGCAAAAGCACGGCTTTAAATTTTTTTGCGCAAAACGGCGCAGCGGTGTTATCCTCCGATGAAATCGTCCGCGAATTGTACCGGGTGCCGGAAGTTCAGCAGCAACTGTCCGCTTGGTTTGGCTCGTTTCAGCCCGCCCGGGTGGCAGCGGCGGTTTTTAATAACAAGGCGGCCCGCCGGAAGTTAGAAGGTTATTTACACCCGCTGGTATTAAAGGCGGCTGCCAAACAAATTCAACAAAGCGCAAATAATTTTTTTGTATTTGAAGTTCCGCTCCTTTTTGAATCGGGGTGGGATAAATTAACCGATTTGAATATTTTGATATTGGGCGACAAGCGTACGCTATCCGCCCGCTTGCAGGAGCGGGGAATTACACAGGCGGAATACAACCGCAGGATTGCCGCGCAGTTGCCCGAAGATGAAAAAGCCCGCCGGGCAGACATAGTGCTGGCCAACTGCGGCAGTAAAACAGATTTGAATTTAAAAATAAAACGCCTCATCCGTGCGATTACATTTATTTACGGAGTAAAGTAAGGAGTTACAATGGAAGAACATACCACGCAGGAAAAGACCTCTAAACCCGCCAAGGAAACTAAAACGGTCAAAACAACCGCTTCCGCGGTGCCCGCCGAAGAAACCAGAACGCAACGGCCGTCTGCCCGGACAGGACGCACTATGTCTCGCCCGGCCATACAGCAAGCCCCGCGCCAACCAAACGGAGCAAAACCGATGGATGCGCGTGCGTTAAATAAACTCAGTATGCCGGAACTGACAAAATTGGCTATCAATTATAATATTGAAGATATTTCCGGCCTGCGCAAACAGGAACTTATCGGCCGCATCGTGGCTGTACAGGCCAAACAAAACGGCTCCGTATATGGCGGCGGCGTATTGGAAATTCTTCCCGACGGTTTTGGCTTTTTGCGTTCGGAAGAGAATAACTATTTAGCAGGCGCAGAGGATATTTATGTTTCTCCGTCCCAAATCAAACGCTTTGGCCTGCGCAAGGGCGATACTATTGAAGGCCTGATCCGCCCGCCCAAAGACAACGAACGCTTTTTTGCTATGTTGCAGGTGCAAAAGGTAAACGGTGTGGATTCCGATAAAATCTACAACCGCCCATTGTTTGAAAACTTGACTCCGCTTCACCCCAACGAACGCTTTACGTTGGAGATTGATAAATCGTCGCTTACCCAGCGCGTGATTGATTTGATTGCACCTATCGGCAAGGGCCAGCGTGCCTTAATCGTTGCTCCGCCCAAAAGCGGTAAAACGATGATTTTGCAAGCGATTGCACACTCTATCGCCCAAAATTACAAAGACGCTGTTTTAATGGTCCTTTTAATTGACGAACGCCCCGAAGAAGTAACCGATATGAGCCGCAGTGTAAAGGGCGAAGTGGTGGCCTCTACTTTTGACGAACCCGCCGACCGCCACGTCCAAGTGGCCGAAATGGTGCTTGAAAAAGCCAAACGCTTGGCAGAGCAGGGCAAAGATGTGGTGATTTTATTAGATTCTATTACCCGCTTAGCTCGCGCCTATAACACGGTTGCCCCGTCCTCGGGCCGCGTGCTTACGGGCGGTTTGGAAGCCACGTCCTTGCAAAAGCCGAAACGCTTTTTGGGCGCCGCGCGCAACATTGAAGAAGGCGGTTCCTTAACCATTATCGCTACCGCGATGATTGAAACCGGCAGCCGTATGGACGAGGTAATTTTTGAAGAGTTTAAAGGTACGGGTAATAGCGAACTTTGCCTGGACCGCAAACTTTCCGAACGCCGTATTTTCCCGGCGGTGGATATCAACCGCAGTTCTACGCGTAAGGAAAACTTACTCTTGTCGGAGGATGAACTGAACAAAGTGTGGATTATGCGCAAAGTGCTGGCCCCGCTCAGTTCTGTGGATGCGATGACGCTGCTGTTGGAAAAGTTATCCTCCACCAAATCCAATAAGGATTTCTTTAAACAAATGGAAGTAAACGCATTTTAGCGTGGGCGAAGGGAAAGAAAATCTTTCCTAAACCCGCAATTTATGGTAAAATAAACTATAAGATTTTGAAAGGAAGACTATAAAATGAAAGAAAACATACACCCGAACTATGAATTCGTAGAAGCCGTTTGCGCCTGCGGAAATAAATTTATGACCCGCTCCACGGCCAAAACTTTGAAATTGGACATCTGCGCCGCTTGCCATCCGTTCTTTACCGGCAAACAGAAATTGTTGGATACCGAAGGTATGGTAGAAAAATTCAACAAACGTTTTGCGAAAACCGAAGGCAAAACCTTGGTCCGCAAACCGAAAACGGAAGTAAAAGCCAAAGCCAAATTGGCGAAAAAACCGGTAGTGGCTAAGAAAGCCGCCACCAAGAAACCGGCCAAAAAAGCAGAAGCCAAGGCCGAAGAAGCCAAATAGCCGTTTTTTTACAAAAGAGCAGACTGTCCGAAAGGGAGTCTGCTCTTTTTTGCAGTTAATTTGCCGCAAGGAATTTGTATGGATACCTCCAAATATGTAGCCGAATTTAAACAGTTGGAAGACGAGTTGTCCTCGGGAAATTTGTCTAGCCAAGATTTAGCCGTCAAAGCCAAACGCCACGCGTTTTTAAAACCTATTATTGAAAAGGAACAAGAAATCAACGCGGCCGTAAAAGCAATCGCCGACGATCGCGCGATGATTGAAGCGGGCGAGGATAAGGAACTGGTCAAAATGGCCGCTGATGAACTGGCAGAACTGGAAGCCAAACTGCCCGAACTGCAAAAGGAACTGCGCATTTTGGTTATTCCGCCGGATCCTAATGATTCCAAAAACATTTATTTGGAAATCCGTCCCGGTGCGGGCGGGGACGAAGCCGCCCTGTTTGCAGCCGAACTGTTGCGCGTGTATCAGCACTTTGCCCAAACTAAGGGGTGGAGCACCGAAATTTTGGAATTTACGCCTACTGGTCTAAAAGGCTGTAAATATGTCAGTATGTTTATCAAAGGGGAAGGTGCTTACTCGTGGCTTCGCAACGAATCGGGCACGCACCGCGTACAGCGTGTGCCGGATACCGAAACGGCTGGCCGTGTGCACACCTCTACGGTTACGGTAGCCATTATGCCGGAAGCCGAAGAAATTGATATTGAAATCCGCCCCGAAGATTTGGAAATGGAAACCTGCCGTTCCGGCGGTGCGGGCGGACAGAACGTAAACAAGGTGGAAACCGCCGTGCGCATTATCCACAAACCTACGGGTATTGTTGTGTCCTGCCGTGAGGAACGCCACCAAGGAAAAAACCGCGAGAAAGCAATGGCTATGTTGCGCGCGAAACTTTACCAAATTGAGGAAGAAAAGCGCAATAAAGAAATTTACGACGAGCGCAAGGCCCAGGTAGGTACGGGGGACCGCAGTGAAAAAATCCGCACTTATAATTTTCCGCAGAGTCGCGTTACCGACCACCGACTAGACAAATCTTACCATAACCTGATGGAAATTATGGAAGGCAATATTGAGCCTATTTTAGAAGATTTGCGTACTTATCGCGTGGAGCAGAAACTTAAAAATCTGCAAATTTGATAGGCTGTAATCTGTTGGCCGGGCGGGCTGTTTTCCGCCCGGCTTTTTTTTAAGGAGATTTATGACTTGCGTTTCCCAACTTTTATCTGCGGCTGTATCCCGTTTAAAAACGGCTGGCTCTGACGAGCCGGAGGCCAATGCCGAGTGGTTGCTGGCCTATGCACTGGGGGTCAGCCGGACGTGGGTGTTAGCCAACGGCTTTAACCCTGTCCCCGCCGAACAGCAAGCCCAATTTGAGCGTTTTTTAATGCGCAAGGCCGCCGGCGAACCCCTTTCGCATATTGTAGGTTTTCAGCCGTTTTGCGGATTAGATATCCGCGTTACGCCCAACGTATTAACACCCCGCCCCGAAACCGAAGATTTGGTGGAACAGGTGTCTTCCTGTTTTGATAAAAAGGGCCGTTATGCTTTTTTGGATATGTGTACTGGCAGCGGATGTATTGCCTTGGCCTTGGCGCGCAATTTTCCCAATGCACAGGTATTAGCGGTAGATAAAAGCGAAGCGGCCCTAAAAGTAGCGCAGGAAAACGCGCGCGAACACCGCTTAACCGAGCGGGTGCATTTTTTGCAGAGCGACTTGTGGGAAAATGTAATGGGAACTTTTGATTTGATTATATCCAATCCGCCTTATATTCCTACGGCTGATTTGGCCACCCTTACACGCGAAGTACAGCACGAACCGCGCTTGGCGCTTGACGGCGGGGCGGACGGTTTTGAAATTACCCGCCCGCTGTGCGAGGCCGCCGACGGTTATTTGAACCCCGGAGGCTTACTCGCGTTGGAACTGTGCAAAGGGCAACCGTGGCCCTTGGCCCGGGGACTTATGGAAATCGGCTGGCAGGCGGAGGTAAAAAAAGATATATTTAACATAGAGCGGTTTGTTTTTGCCCGAAAAATTTAATTTTTAACGGAGTTTTTATTATGGACAGATTTATTATTCACGGTGGTAAAAAATTGCAAGGTACGGTGCATATTAGCGGCAGTAAAAATGCCGCCTTGCCTATTTTGGTGGCTACTTTGCTGACGGACGAACCGTGCGTCCTGCACCGCGTGCCCAATTTGCGCGACGTGCGCACCACACTTAAAATTTTGGAATATTTAGGTAAAAAGGTGGAATACAAGAATAACACCGTTACCATTACAGCGGACGGTGTGTTAAAAAACACCTTGCCTTATGAATTGGTGAAGCAAATGCGTGCCAGTTTCTGGGTGGCCGGGCCGCTTTTGGCACGCTTTAAAACGGCGGAAATTCCGCTTCCCGGCGGTTGCGCGATTGGCGTGCGCCCGGTGGATATCCATTTAAAGGGGTTTGAAAAACTGGGTGCTGAGTGCGACATTAAGTCCGGCAATGTGATGATTCACGCGCCGGAACTGACTCCGGCGAAAATCGTTTTGCGCTTTCCCAGTGTGGGGGCCACGCAAAACCTGCTGATGTGCGCTTGCTTAATTCCGGGAGAAACCATTTTGGAAAATGTCGCCAAAGAGCCGGAAGTAGATGATGTAATTTTGTTTTTGAACAAAATGGGTGCCGATATCCGCGTGGGAGATAAAGGCCAACTCATTGTGCGGGGCAAAACAGCCTTGCACGGTGCGGAACATACGGTGGTGGCGGACCGTATTGAAACGGGCTCCTATATTTTGGCCGCGTGCGCGACCCGCGGAGATGTAACCGTTACGGGTTGCGTGCCGGAACACAACTCCATTTTGCTGGAAGATTTACAGGAAGCGGGCTTTACCCTGGACATTACCGAAGATTCCGTCCGCGTTCACTCTTACGGCGGCGATATCAAGCCCGTGCGTGTGCGCACCGCGCCCTATCCCGGTTTTGCCACTGATTTGCAGGCTCCGTGGATGACGCTAATGACGCTGTGCAACGGTACTGCGGAGGTAGATGAGGATATATTTGAAAACCGCTTTATGCACGCGCCGGAACTGGTGCGTATGGGGGCCAATATTTCCACGGAAAAAAGCGTGGCTCGCGTAACCGGAGTAAAAGAACTCTCGGCGGCACACGTTCAGGCGTCCGATTTGCGCGGAGGAATGGCTTTGGTGATTGCCGGTCTGTGTGCGGCGGGAGAAACGGAAGTGGAGCGCGTGTATCACATTGACCGCGGCTATGAAAAGTTGGAAGAAAAATTAACGGCTTTGGGTGCGGATATCCGCCGGTATAATCCCGATAAAAATGAGTTTTGATGTTGTTTTTAACTATATTTTAAAGCGCACCGGCGCAGGTGTTGGCGCGGGGTTGGAGGGGTTTCGCGCTCTTTTGGCGCGTTTGGGAAACCCGCAAAACCAGTACAAAATAGTCCACGTTGCAGGCACCAACGGCAAAGGTTCCGTCAGTACGTTAATGGCCGGCACGCTAACTGCCGCCGGGCATAAGACCGGGCTTTTTGTGTCGCCTCATTTGGTTTTGCCTGTGGAGCGTATTCAAATAGACGGAGAAAATATTTCCCGCCAAGCGTTTTCCAAAGCAGTTTTAGACGTGTTTCAAGAAGAAGAGGAAGAACTAAATTTTTTTGAAATTTTAACGGCTGCCGCCCTTTTGTATTTTGCACGTCAAAAAGTGCAGTATGCTGTATTGGAAACAGGTCTCGGCGGGCGGAAAGACCCCACCAATGTATGTACCCCGGACGTTTGCCTGATTACATCTATCGGGCTAGACCATACGCAATATTTGGGTTCCAGTTTAGCACAAATTGCGCTTGAAAAAGCCGGCATTATTAAGCCCAAAATACCTGTATTTGCAGGCGAAATGGCGCTTTCCGCGCGGGAGGTGCTGCGCAAAACCGCCAAAGAACGCAAGGCTCCTTTGCGCTTTGTAAAAGAGGGGGAACCGTTTGCTGTTTTTTCATACGATTTTCTCCATAACCAAACGCTGCTCCGTGCTCCGGATAACCGGCAGTGGCCTCTGCATACATTAGGGCCGCGCCAAGCCGCTAATGCTTGTTTGGTCTATCAAGCGGCTAAACAGTTATCCGTGCCGGATGATTGCTTGCAAAAAGCCTTTCAATCGGTTAGCCTGCCGGGCCGCTTTGAAGTGATTTCTAATGAAAAAAATACTTGGGTGTTGGACGGAGCCCACAACCCGCAAGCCATAGAGGGGTTGATAAATTTTTGGCAAAAATCGCCCTTTGGCAAGGAAGCGGCCCTTTTGTGCGGATTTATGAAGGATAAAGATTACAAAAAAATGCTTGCGCTTTTGTGTCCGCATTTTGAGCATATTTTTATAACGGTTCCGCCTTCTGCCCGCGGGGCTGGCGCAGAAGATATCCGCGCCGCTTTGCCCAAAGGGGTGAAGGCCGTCTTTGAGCCCGATTGGCAACAGGCGGTGCGCCTGGCCCGGCATTATCCGTGTGTGCTGTGTACGGGGTCTTTTTACTTGGCGGGCGCGGTGCGCGGCAAGATAATAAAATAGAGATTTTTTCGTCATAAAACAGGGTTGACATCGGCGGGGGTATTGTGGTTAAATTTAGTGTAAGGTATTTTTTAGACGGGGAGCAAAAATGGCGTTAGACAATAACCAATTTGACGGACACGGCGATATCGCCCAGTTTTTGGAAAAATTTAAAGAACAGACTTTTTCCACGCCCATTACGCCGCCCGTGAATACCTATTCCGTGCGGGAGGATTCTATCCCTGCCAAACCTGCCCAGTACGAACGTTCGTTTGAAAAGTTGGAGCAGAAAATCCGCGAGTTGGAAGAGCGCTTTGAAGCCTCTGCCAGCCAGAACCAGTTGATTCTGTCGGAACTGGCCCGCACGCGCGAAGCCTTGGACCGCCAAAAAGACAGAGATGCTTTTTTTGAACATATTTCCCGCACGATTGCCAATTTAAAGGCCAGCGTGGAGAGTTTGTCCCGTGCCCAACAGGAGCAGCGTTCGTTCCGTGAGCCGGATGTACAGCGCAGTTTTGACCCGGTTCCGTCTGCTTTCGGTGCGCCCGAACCGGCCCGGGCGGTTTATCATTTTGAGCCGTCTGCCCAGCAGCCTGCCCGCCTGGAACGGGAAGAAAAGGAACGTATTATTTCCAGTTTAAAGCAAAAAGCCTCGCAGTTAAAGGCCGTTAATAGCGCGTTGGACCGCGAAATTAAAAAGGTCCAGCAGGAAAAAATGGAAGCCCTTAAAAAGTCGGCTGAGCAAGCCAAGGAAATTTTGTCCTTGCGCGACCGCTTAACCGCCGCCGAGGAACGCTTTAAATCGTTTGATTTTGAAGGCCGCATTATTTCCATTAAACAGCAGTACCAGCAGAAGGTGTCCAGTTTGGAAAACCAACTGCAAGAAATTTCCGATACTTGTATGAAGCAAGTAGAGGAGATTGAATCGTTAAAGGCCGAAAATCTAAAACTCCACAAGGCCGCAGCCGAAAAAGACGAAGCCTTGGCCCGTTTGGAAGCCAAAGAACGCGAACTGACGGCCCTCAAAGCCGAAATTGCCGCTTTGCAAACCAGCCATAGCGAAGATTCTAAAAAACAGTTGGCTTCGTTTACGGAAAAATTGCAGTCGTTGCAATCCCAACGCGACGGTTTACAAGCCGAACTTACCCGCGCGCAGGAATCGCTTGATGCGGTCCGCCAGGAAAAAGAAACCTTGGAAAATAATTTCAAAGAATTATTGGCTAAAATTAACGAAAATGACGCGGTAATTGCGCAACTTAAAGCCAAAATTGAGGTGTTGGGCCAGCAAAACGAAGAACTCGCGCACCATAACGAGGAGTTGTCGCACCAAAACGCGGAACTCAAAGAGCGTAACGAATCTTTAACCAATTACAATGCCGCTTTGACGAGTGCCAACCAAACTTTAACGCACGAGAAAGATGCTTTGGCGGAAAAGGCCGAAATTTCAGGCCGCGAGCGTGCCGCCCTTGCCGAACAGGCGGAAACTCTGAGCCGCGAAAAAGAGGAGTTAGTTGAAAATGTGGCGGCTCTCTCGCGCGAAAAGGCGGGTTTGGCCGAGCATACGGAAAATTTAAACAAAGAAAAAGAATCCTTGACTGCGCGCGCTGAAATGTTGGCCCGCGAAAAGGACGAACTGACCGCCCGCGCCGCCGAATTGGAACGGGAAAAGGAACTGCTGACGGAGCAGTCCGCGCATTTGGCACGGGAAAAAGAGGAATTGGAACGCCGTTCGCACGAAATGGGAAATGCCAAAGAATCATTGTCCGGCGATTTAGCCGCAATACACCAAGAAAAGGATACCTTGGCCGGAAATTTGGCACAAGCCAACCGTGAGAAAGAATCTTTGGCCGCCCGTGCGGAAAATTTAATGCGCGAAAAAGAGGCCTTGGCGGACAGTTTGGCGCAACTTAACCGCGAAAAACAAAATTTAGCGGAAAATTTAGAACAGGTGGAACGCAAAAAGGAAGCCTTGGCCGGCAGTTTGGCGCAGGTAAATAAAGAAAAGCAGGACCTTTCTTTGCAGTCTGCCGCCCTTAAACAACGCGCAGAGCGCTTGGAGGGGGAAACCAAAGAACTGGCTAAGGAAAACCAACAACTGCGCAACCAAAGCGCCGCATTGTTAGCCGCCCGCCTGGTTCAAGAAAAAGAACGCGCCAAAGAGGAAACTTTAAACAAGGCTTCCCAAGCGCAAAAACCGCAGCCTCCTGTTTTTCCTCGTCCGCCCGCTCCGGCTACGAGGGAACAATCTGCTGTTTCCGCTCCGGCCAAAAAAACATTGGCGGAAGCGGACTTGCCCGAAATTAAGGTGGCCGAACCTATTGCCCAGCCGGAAGCACTTTACGACGGCGAGGACTTTTTGACCAAGACGGATAGTTTTATCGGACGGATGAAATGGTCTATATTTAGGGAAGATAAATAACCGATATTTAGGGCCTGGCCGAGTGTCAGGCCCCTTTACAATAAGGACGAATAAAAAATGCCAATTTTAAAAGTAGCAGTATTGTACGGCGGTAAATCTACCGAGCACGAAGTTTCCGTACACAGCGCACAGACCGTTTGCCGCGTGTTGTCGGAAAAAAAAGATAAATACGAAGTTTATCCCATTTTTATCAGCAAGCAGGGCCGTTGGTTCTTGCAAAAGGCTTGCGGCCCGCAACACCCAACCGATAAACCCATTACCCCGGTACTCAAAGACGAAGCAAATTTAGTTGCTTTGGACGGCTCTTTTTCCATTAAGGCGGATGTGGTGTTCCCGGTTTTGCACGGCACCAACTGCGAGGACGGCACTATGCAGGGCTTTTTGGAAACATTAGATGTTCCGTATGTCGGGTGCGGGGTATTGGCTTCGGCAATGGGGATGGATAAGGAAATTTCCAAACTAATTGCGCGTGAAGCGGGTGTACCGATTTTGCCCTGGAAGATTGTCAGCAAAGATGCCGGATACGATTTGTCCGCCTTGCAGGCGTGGGCGGAAGAACAGGGCCTGCCCGTGTTTGTTAAGCCTGTGCGATTAGGTTCCTCGGTAGGCGTACGCAAAGTAAAAACCGTGGGCGAATTGCAGAGCGCGTTGGATTTTGCCTTGCAGTTTGACACAGATGTTTTGGTGGAAAAAGGAGTGGACCACGCCCGCGAAATTTTCTGCGCTATTTATGGCGAAGGCGTGCATATAAAATCTTCTGCTTGCGGGGAACTGAGCACAGTAGCCGGGGAATTTTTTGACTACAATGCCAAATACATTGTAGCGGGCGGGTGCGAAACCAAGGTACCTGCGGATATCCCGGCAGATCTCGCGCAAAAAATGCGCCAAGACAGCGAAGCCGTCTTTCGTGCTTTGCGCGGGAGTGGGTTGGCCCGTGTAGATTTTTTAATGGATAAAAACGGCGAGTATTACTTCTCCGAAATTAACACAATGCCGGGGATGAGCGAAACGAGTCTGTTCCCGCAACTTTTTAGTGCGTGCGGGGAAGATTACGGACAAATTTTGGACGGACTGATTACACTTGCTTTGCGGGTGCACGCGCGCAAGGCCGCACTGTCTTTAAACCGCTAATTATGGAAAAATTGATTGTACGCTTTACAGGGCTGAATATTTGGGTAAAAGTGATTATTGGCTTTTGCCTGTTCGGCGCGTTTGTAAATTTGTTTTTAGTGGCGCGGGATATATCCTCGGGTGGTATTTTACTGCGCCTTCACGCGGGCTTTTTAGTCCTGTATTTGGCGCAGGTGGTGTTTGCGCTGTTGCACGAGCGGGCGGTGTGTGTATTGGCCGCCTTGCAAGGGGTGCTGGCGCTACTGACCAATGCGGATTTTACTTTTGTGCCGCTTATGCGCGTGATAAGCGGGTGGATGTACGCGCTGATGGGCCAGCCGTCCGTAGAAATGATGGCTGTTTATAAATATGTGTTTATTTCGCTTGCGTTTACAATGCAGATGTTAAGTGCTTATGCTTTGTTTTCGCTCTTGCCCAAACCCGCCAAAAAAGAATCTGCCGACAAAACGGCGGAAGTAGTTTTAGAAGATTAAAAACAATAATCAAACCCGTAATCCCCGTGAACCTGCATAGGCGCGGGGATTTTTTGTGTCTAAATAAAAAAAAGAGCGGCTGTTGTTTAGCCGCTCTTTCCTTTTTCCGGTACAAATTAGTTGCCTTGGTACTTGCGGATAATTTCCTCTTTTAGTTGCATAAATGTACCGTTTTTGATGGCTTCGCGTGCGCGTTCTGCCAGGCGAATCAAAAAGCGGATATTGTGTATGCTTAGCAAGCGGTGGCTTGTCAGTTCCGCCGAGCGGAACAAGTGGCACAGGTACGCGCGGGAATAGCGGCGGCAGGTGTAGCAGTCGCACTCCGCATCCAGCGGGATATCTTGCGTGCGGTACTCGGCATTTTTGATGTTCACGCGCCCGGTGCTGGTCATTACCATACCGTTGCGCGCCACGCGGGTGGGCCATACGCAGTCAAACATATCCACACCGCGTTCAATGGAGTTCAAAATTTCCACCGGCGTTCCTAACCCCATAAAGTACCGGGGTTTTCCTTCGGGCAAATTGTCGGTTACTGCCAAAACGGATTCGTTCATTTGCTCCAAGGTTTCGCCCAAAGACAGCCCCCCAATGCAGTAGCCGTGCGTGGGCAAAGAGGCCATATGCTGGGCGGCTTCCTTTCGCAAATCGGGGAAAATGGCCCCTTGGATAATGCCGAACAAAAGAGAATTCCCGACGGTAAACGAGCCGTCCTCGTTTTGCGTGATGTGTTGTTCGGGCACGGTTTGTTGATAGGCTTTTGCGGCGCGTTCTGCCCAGCGTTTTGTGATGTTTAGGGCTTCGCGCGCTTCGTGTTTGGACGGATTTTTGGCGTGGATACAAACGTCTAACATTGTCCAAATATCGGAGCCGATTTCACTTTCAAATTGAATTACGTTTTCGGGTGTAAAAAGGTGTTTGCTTCCGTCGTGGTGGGACTGGAAGGTTACGCCTTCTTCTTTGATTTTGCGGAATTTGGGCAAACTATAAACTTGAAATCCGCCCGAGTCTGTCAAAATGCTTCCGCCCCAATGCATAAATTTATGCAGGCCGCCCATTTGCTTTAAAATTTTTGTCGTCGGGCGCAGATACAAATGATAGGTGTTGGAAAGCAAACACTCGGCCCCGGCATTTTTCAAATCTTCGTCGGTCAGGGCCTTTACGCAGGCTTGCGTGGCCACCGGCATAAAAACCGGGGTATGCACCGCACCGTGCTTGGTGTACAATACACCGGTGCGGGCTTTACAATGTGGGTCTTTGGCAAGAATTTTAAAAGGAGAAATCATATATATATTTTACCATATCCGGCTAATTGGCTTGGGGGAAGAAAGGAAAGATGTTTTTGGGATGACGGCTTTATAAAAAAAAGAGGGCCAGAAATGAGTTCAGGACGACGGATTTTTTTCTAGTGCTCACAATAAACCCCGGGCGTAATCCTAGGGAGATTCATTGTTTTTCTTTGTCATTCCCGAGGGTTTGGCGGTCAGCGTTATTATTGTTGTCATTCCCGAGTGTCGTAGTCGGGAATCTGTTGTTTGTCGTTGTTGTTCTCTTTCGAAACGACAGATCCCCGACAGAAACCCTCGGGGATGACGAAGGAAGAATATCCTCACCAAACCCCTCGGGGATGACGATCAAAGCAGAATAGCCGTCATTTCCTCCTGCGACTTTTGGGGATGACGAAGGAAGAAGATACGCACCAAACCCTCGGGGATGACCCTAATTTTTATGACGGCCTTGTTTTATTTGTGGGTGTTGTTTTGTTGCTTGCGATATTGCTAAAACAGTGTGGCTCCATTAGTCAAAAGCGGGAAAAAGATAAGCCGTTTGCCGGACTTCTTTTTAAAGGGTTGTTTTATTTTTTTTTTTTGTTAAAATTTTGAAAATTAAGGCCGGATATACCCGGATGTATCCGGCATATAAAAACACATATAAAAGGCCGTTTTGCCCAAATAAAAAGGCCTTAAAAGGAGAAAAAATGAAGAAACTATTAATAGGGTTGTGCTTCTTATGTGCTTCCACACCCTCTATGGCGGCGGGTGCCAATAAGATGACAATGGTAACGTATTTCCCGGTGAAATATGTGGCATATAGCCAGGTAGATGTAATGAAACAAATGGACGTCGGCTTAACATCTGCCTGCCAAATGAACTTGGGTTGTTCAGCAGACGAAGGATTTAATACAGGGAAATCATTGCGCGTAAATAACTTATTAAAGATTGCAGGGGGAAAACTGGAACTAAATGATGCCCCTGCAATAGAAGGTAACACCGCGCACATTGGTAGCGGTAATGGCGTGAGTGATTTTGATTTTGAAACCAGTTTGCGCGTAGGCAACTACAAGCAAGGTTACACGATGCAGACGGATAATATGTATTTGAACGAATTAAACTTGTTCGGCTATAAATTCCCTAAATGTGAGGGGGAGACAATGAGTTGGCAGAAATTAAAACTCAAAAACAAGGAAGAGGTTTACTTGGTCTGCGGCGAGGCGGAACAAGGCACTTGCGAGCCGCCCGCAGGGGAACCAACAGAACAGTTTTGCCCAGCCCCCTCTACGGCTAAGCAAACTAGAACCTGGAACTATACCGCTTGCAAATGGAACGCTTGGCAGGGGAATTGCTCCTTAAAGAAATGCTTAACAAAAGCGACTTCCTGTTTTCAAGGAACTACTGTTGGCGTAGGAAGTTGTAGTGGTATATGTAATATAGACAAAGGAAGCCCTTTGCCATTTAAGATGAAGCCTTCCGTGGTAGAAACAGAAACCTTGCTTATGGCAGGATATCTTTCTAAACCAAGGGCTTGCAGCCCGGGAACAGAGTGTGCTGATTGTATAGTTGGTAAAACTTATTATGATGCTAATGCAATTTACGGTAAAACTTGTCTTATGGGCAATGGCAATCTTGACGGGAATTGTAAAGCATATTTTTCCTTGCCTTTGTACCAGTGTAGTGAATTAGCGAATTGCAGTCAGGGTACGGCCGCAGATTGCAAAAAGTGGGATTCTAAGGCCACTGGATTTGAAATTTGGCAGGACGGAACAGCGGGGCGTTCATAATAAACAAATATAAAAAACCTGGGGTTTTTAATAGCCCCGGGTTTTTTACAAAATCATCATACTGTCGCCAAACGAGTAGAAGCGGTATTTCTTTTCTACGGCTTGCAAATACGCTTCGTAAATAAAGTCTTCCCCGGCAAAGGCGGACGTCATACACAGGGGCGTAGAATCCGGGAAGTGAAAATTCGTAATCAGGCAGTCAATGGCTTTAAACTTATAACCCGGATAAATAAACAAATCTGTCCATTTTTTGCCCGGGTGAGTGATATGGTTTTCGTCGGTAAAACTTTCCAAAGTGCGCGTGCTGGTGGTGCCGCAGGAAAATACACGTTTGCCCGCTTGGCGCACCGCATTTAATGTGTCGGCGGTTTCCTGGGATACTTCGCCCAGTTCGGCCAGCATATGGTGCTGTTGGGGTTCCCCGCGTAGGGGTTTAAACGTGCCCCAACCGACGTGCAGCGTGATATAGCAAATATGTACGCCTTTGTCCTTTAATTTTTGCAAAAGTTCCGGTGTAAAGTGAAAACCCGCCGTGGGCGCGGCGATAGAACCGTCGTACTTAGCGTAAACGGTTTGATAGCGTTCTTTGTCGGTGCTTATACTGGGTGTAAGTCCGCTATGCTTGCGGGCCTTTTCTATATATTGCGGCAAAGGCATTAGCCCGTGTTCGTTGCAGAAAGGTAAAATATCTTCTTCGTTAAACTCCAAAAGGGCTTCGTTGTTGTCCGTTTTGCCCAATACCTTGGCGGTAAGGCCGGAACCGAAATCAAGCGTAATGCCTTCTTTGTAATCGCGCGTTAAAACGGCCCAAATGTTGGGCTTTTGCATAGGGCGCACGAGTAAAACTTCCACCTTGCCGCCCGTGGGTTTGTGTGCAAATAACTTGGCGGGGAAAACCTTGGTATTGTTGATAACCAGGGCATCTCCGGGGTTAAAATATTCGTGGATATCGTGAAAGATACGGTGTTCAATGGTGTGCGTATCGCGGTGGAGCACCATTTGGCGCGAGGAATCGCGCGGAGTGGCGGGTTGCTTGGCGATAAGCGGGTCTAAATCCAGTTTTTTAAAGCGTTCAAACATAAGAGTCCTCTTATTGGAGCGTTGTTATTTCGGCTCCGGGATAATAATTTTTTAAAATTTTGCGGTAGTTTTTGCCGCTTTTCGCCATACCGTTGGCGCCGTCTTGGCACATACCTATTCCGTGCCCGTAGCCTTTTCCTTCAAAGTGTACGTCTTTTTTGCGTACGTCTAACTTGGTTATTTTGCAACTGCGTATGCCTGTGGCCAGGCGGAAGCGCCCGCACGGTACGGTTTTAGTTCCTTTGGCGGTTTTTATGGTTAAATTCGTGGCGCGGCCGGTGTCGGTTTTGCGGACAATTTTGATGTTTTTTAAAGCACCCGTCAAGCCGACGCTTTTGGCATAATTTTCTACTTTACCGCGTGCAATATTCATGGTCCACTTATAACTTTTGGAGTGGCTGTCGTATTTACAGGAGGCTCCCGAGAGCGGTTTAATAGATTTTGCGCCGAAATTCCAACTGCGCACATCGTCCGTTGCACCGCCGCAGTTAGCGTGGTAATAGGTAAAAAAGAGTTTATCCTCGTAAGTTAATACTTGCCCGCGGGTTTGGTCCACGGCTTTTTTGACGGAGTCGTACTGCTTGCCTCCGCCTTTATACATTTGGCTGCGGACGTCGGAATACACGTCAAAATTCTGGTTTTTCACGCCCTCCAATGTTTTTAATGTGTAGGTGCGCGCGGCCACCGCCTGAGCCTTTAATGCTTCCAGCGGCCACGAGTAACTCATTTCATAAGGTAATACACCATAAAGATATGTTTCCAGCGGAGCGTGTTCCACCAGGTGAAACGTATTTTGCGCTGGGATAATGTAAATTTTGCCCGAATAACTGTTGTTATTCCAACCCAGCAAAGTGCCGGAGGCCGGCTCTAAAATAATAGGCTGTGCGGCCTGCAAGGTTCCTATTTGAATTTTTCCGTTGCCCAAAGTTTTTACAGCCAAAGTTCCGGCGGTGGAGATTTTATATTTTTTATCTAAGTTTTGCGTATAAATATATACTTTCCCGGAGTGTTTTATATAGGCCGATTTGGCCTTTTCGGCTAAAAGAACGCGCACGGTGGTTTCGGTAAATTGCTTTTGGTTTTGCGGATCCTGTGCGGGTGGTTCGGGCGCACGGACAGATAAAGCGGATAAGTCTATTGGTCCTTGCGCCGCGCGCTTGGACGGCGCCGCACACGCACTTAAAAGTGCGGCCGTTAAAAGAAATAAACAGAAGCGGGCGAGATGTTTCATACTAAAAAAGCAAATCCGCGTGCTGTTTGCGGCCCAAGTGTTCGTATGCCTTGCGCGTGGCAACACGCCCGCGCGGGGTGCGCGCAATAAAGCCCGCTTTGATGAGAAAAGGCTCTATTACGTCCGTTAAAGTATCTACGGCTTCGCTGACGGCAATAGCCAAATTGTCCACGCCCACCGGGCCGCCCGAAAAGCGGTCTATAAGTGCTTCTAAAATGCGCTTATCCACGCTGTCCAGCCCTTCGCTGTCAATGTCCAGGGAATCCATTGCCGTGGTGGCGATTTCGTGCGTGATAATACCGTTGCCCTTTACTTGTGCAAAGTCACGCGCACGGCGCAATAACCGGTTTGCAATACGCGGTGTGCCCCGGGAGCGTTTGGCTAATTCGCACAGGCCTTCGCGGTCGGCTTCAATGTTAAGCAGCCGCGCCGAGCGTTCCAAAATATCGGTGATTTCCGGAATTTCATAAAAGCCTAAATTAAAGACAATGCCGAAACGGTCGCGCAACGGACCTGTTAATAACCCGGAGCGTGTGGTGGCTCCTACTAAGGTAAAATGCGGAACGGCTAATTTTAAAGTGGTGGAGCCAGCCCCCTTGCCCGTATTGATAAAGAAAGTAAAATCTTCCATAGCCGGGTACAAGGCTTCTTCTACGGCGGGGTTTAGGCGGTGAATTTCGTCAATAAATAAAATATCCCCTTCGGCCAATTCTGTGGTAAGCATAGCGGCTAAGTCGCCCGGGCGCGCTAAAACAGGACCGGACGTAACCTTGATGTTTACACCCATTTCGCGCGCCAAAATGTTGGCAAGTGTGGTTTTGCCCAAACCGGGCGGTGCGTAAAAAAGGCAATGGTCCAAGGCTTCCTTGCGGGATTTAGCAGCCGCAATAAAGATGCGTAAGTTTTCTTTTAATTTTTCCTGCCCGACAAATTCGTCCAAGGTGGCAGGGCGCAAGGCGGCTTCCAGCCCGGCGGATTCGTCGGATAGTTGGTTTACATCTAAAATTTCATTTTGGTTGCTCATTTTTTCAGTACCCGCAGGGCCTCTTTAATAATGTCTTCAATCTTGCCGTTTAGGTTTACACCCTCGGTGTAAAGTTTTTCAATTGCCCGGCGCGATTCCGCCGCAGAATAGCCCAAGGCGGACAAGGCTTCCAATACACCGCTCATATAAGGGGCTTCGTCCATTACTTTTATTTTACTTTCGCCTTGTATGGTGATAGCGTCCATTTTATCCTTTAAAGAATTGATTAACTTTTCGGCGGTTTTTGCCGTGAACCCGAAAATACCCGTCAAAATTTTAGGGTCGCGTTTTAAAATAGCATTGTGAAAATCTGCCACCGAGCGAAGTGCTTTGTTTAAAAATTCAAGAGCCTTTTTGGGGCCGGTGTTGGGAATTGCGGTTTTGAAAAGATACCAAAGTTCTTTGTCTTCTTTATGTAAAAAACCGTATAATACTGTGCCGTCATAGGGGGAAATAGATTCCGCCACATACAGGGCCGTTTCGGTTCCTTCCGTTAATTCCAACGCGGAACTGTGCGCAAGGTTGACCTCGTAGCCGATTCCTCCGCATAAAATAACGGCACCGTCTTCCTTTATTTCCAATACTTCGCCTTTTAAATACGCTATCATATCTTCATTTTACCATATTGGGCGGCAGAGCCGTTTGATTGGCAAAATGCAAAATTTGTGCGGCGAGTGTTTGGGTGCGGAAATCTTGCTTGGCGGCTAATTCCAGGCGCAGGGCGTTGGTGTAACGGTTGAACCAGGTGCGCTGGCGTTTGGCATATTGGCGGGTGAGCGTGGTTACTTGCTCCACGGCCTGTGCGCGGGAGAGTTTCCCTTGTAAAAAAGCAACCGCCTGCGGGTAGCCAAGGCTCTTTAAAGCGGGTGTATCGGGCGTGTAACCCCCGTTTAGCAAGGTTTCGGTTTCCTTTACCATACCGTCAAAAAGCTGTTCCGTCCGCGCCGAAATGCGAGCATTTAACGATTCTTTATCCCACGCTAAATACACCCAAGCGGAGTCTTGCGGACTGGGCAGTTTAAAGAAATTACCGCTTTTTAGCGCACTGGCGGGCTTGCCCGTCAGCCAGCACAGTTCCAGGGCGCGCATTGTGCGTTGGACGTTACCCGCCGGGATATTTTGCGCGGAGGGCGGGTCCAACTCCATAAGCGCTAGGTGTAAACCTTCCTTGCCCGATTTTGCCAACAGGGCGGAGAGTTTTTCGCGCGTTTGGGGCGTGGAGGCGGGCAGGTCGTCCATACCCACAAAATAGGCGTGCAACCACATACCCGTACCGCCTGCAAAAATAAGTGGACGGCCTGCATTTTCGGCGGCGATTTGGCGCGCTTTTTTTACAAAGGTTCCTGCATTACAGGTTGCGGTAACGTCCAAAAAATCTACCAGATAATAGGGAATTCCGTCCACGGTATAGGTTCCGTTTTGGTATGCGCCTTGCGGCTTTGCCGTGCCGATAGTCAGGCATTTATAGACCTGGCGGGAATCTGCCGAAATAATAATCCCGTTTGATTGGCGGGCTAGTTCCAGGGCTAATTCCGTTTTGCCGGAGGCGGTCGGACCGCATAGGACGATAGGTTTCATAAACATATTGTATAAAATAAGTGATGTTTTTAAGTGTAAACAAGTGCGGAGAACAAGGCTGTTGGCGACGAATTAAAAACCCCCCGGCTAAAATAGGGGGGCTTTTCAAATGTTATTTGCGATAACGGAAACTATTTGTCTTCAAAAAGAGTTTCGTCCTTTTGAATTTTATTGCAGATTTTGTTGCATTTGCAGGTGCCTACGCAAACCTCAGGCAGTTTGAGCAAAATGCGCGTGTCGCAGTCGTTAAAATCGTCGGCCATTTCGCTGATGATTTTAGCGTCCTTTTCGGCCATTTTTACAAATTCAATGCCGATAGTATATACATTTTCGCGCTGTTTCACCCACGCCAAGCGGGCCTGCACTTCCATTTTGCCCGTGCCGGGCAGTTGCAAACTAATGGAAAATTTGTCAGCCAGCGGCGCGCCCAAAAAACTAATCATACGCATACCGGAAGCGGACAAGTCCGCCAAAATAGCGACCAGGGAAGTTTCCTTTCCGTCGGCGGTTTTGTAATGCAGGTTGACCGGTTCAATCAAATTGCTGATGACCGGCATACGCGGATGTCTGCGTTTTTCAGGAAAATGTTGTTTCATAAAATTAGTCCCTCGCAAATAATAAGGTTCCGTCGGCTTTTTCAATAGAGGTTTTTATGACGGAGCCAACAGGGTAAGACTTACGGGTCTTTACCCAAAAATTGCCGGAAGCGCGTCCTTTGTTTTCACTTTCTAAAAGCACTTCCTGCACGGAGCCGACTTGCGCTTGATACGCTGCGTCGGATAAACCTCTTACTTTATTTAACAAAATATCAAGCCGTTCTTCCAGTATATTTTGCGGTAAGAGTTTCATTTTAGCCGCCGGAGTGCCCTGGCGGGGGGAATATTTAAAGCAGTAAGCCGCAAAAAATTCCGCCTCGTCCACTAGAGAGAGTGTCTCTTTGAAGTCGTCTTCTGTCTCGGTCGGGAACCCGACAATAATGTCCGTAGATATATTGAAACCGCAAGACTTTAAGGCGCGGACTTTTTCCAAAAATATTTCGCGTGTGTAGCCGCGTTTCATTTCCTGTAAAACCTTGGTGGAGCCGCTTTGCACAGGTAAATGGACGTGGCGGGCGATTTTAGGATTGTCTTTAATGGCTTCCAAAAATTCCGGGGTAAAATAAATGGGGTGCGGACTTGTAAAACGTACACGCTCTACTCCGGGTAAGCGGCTGACCTGATTCAGTAAATCGGCAAAAGAAGTGTTTTCAAACTGATAGGCATTGACCGTTTGCCCCAGGAGCATAATTTCTTTCGCTCCGGCTTGGGCTTTTTGTGCGGCGTCGGCTAAAATATCCTCTGCGGGCAGGCATTTTACGGGGCCGCGAACGCTGGGTACAATGCAGTAGGAGCAAGCAAAATTACACCCGCGCATAATGGTTACATAACCTGTTAAGCCGCTGGCTAACTGGTGGGTATCTTTGCCGGGGGCGTTAAAAAGACCGCTGGCATCTAAGGTATCGGCAAAATGTTCAATTTCTTTTGCGCCCGAAATAATATCTAAAAAGGGGTATTTTTTTTGAAGGGTTTTGCCCAAGCGTTGGGCGGCACAGCCTGCAAAAATAATCGCGCGGCCCGGCTTTTCCTGCTTCCACGCGGCCAAACGGCCCAAGAACGAAACGGCGCGGTGTTCGGCGTGGTCGCGCACCGTACAGGTGTTAATCAGGGCAATATCGGCTTCGTCCAAGTTTTCGGTATATTGCGCCCCGCGCGATGCCAAATGCGCAAACATTTCGTCGGAGTCGGCCACGTTCATTTGGCAGCCGTAGGTTTGAATAAATACTTTGGTCATAGATAAAAAAGCAAGGCGGCCCTTAAAGGAACCGCCTTGCTGATAGGTGAATTAGAACAAGTCGCTGATTTTTTTGATGCTTTCCAACAGCGGCTGCGCCAAGTGAATTTTAATCACGCGGCGGCCTTTGGCCTGCAAGGCTTGGAAATCGCCCAATGCCTGTGCGTTGCAAAGTTGTCCGAACGTGTAGTGATGTCCGGGAATTTTGATGTCATTGGCCGGCTCGGCGGAGAGAATCAAAAATACACCGTTGTTTCCGTCGCCCTTGTGCAACTGGCCGGTGGAGTGCAGGTAGCGCGGCCCGTAACCAAACAAGACGGCGCGTTTGGTGCGCAGCATAATTTTGTCGCGCAAGGCGAGCAATGCTTTTTCGGTTTCTTCGCACGGATAAACATACGGGAGCAAGGCCACATAGTCGTTGCTTTCCAAAAGGGAATACAAATCCTGGGCCAAGGTTTCCATTTTTACTTCGCCGGCGATGTCGGCAGAGACCAAAATCGGGGCGGATACTTCGGCCGGAACATTGCCGTTTTCCAGTTCAGCCAAGAGGTTTTTCGTGCGGGTTTTGGCATCTTGCACATTGGGCTGGTCAAAGGGGTCAATGCCCAAAATGGCACCTGCGGCGGCAGTAGCAATTTCCCACAAAAGGAACATAGCGCCTAATTGATAGACGTCGTCCATTTTAATCGTAAATACGGGGTAACTGCGTTCAGCCAAATCGGCGGCAATAGCACTGACGCGTTTGTCGTCTTCGCTGTCCGTGGACAAATGGACAAAGAAGCGGTCCTCTCGGTAATCAAAGTTTGGCGTGAGCGTTTCACCCGCCACCGGGACTACGCCTTTGCCTTCTTTACCCGTGGATTCGGCTACCAATTGTTCGGCCCACAAGCCGAAAGTGGCTAAATCTTTGGGGGTTAAAAGGGTCATTTTGTCCTTGCTGTGGTTGACGTTGCAAGCACCCATATAGGCGCCCAACTGCACGGCGGCATTGCCTTTTTCGGGGGCTTCGGGACCAAAGGTTTCGGCCTGTTCTTGGGCAATCGTCAGCAAGCGTTTTACGTCCACGCCCATAATGGCGGCAGGCACAATGCCAAAGAAGGACAGGGCGGAAAAGCGGCCGCCAATGTCAGAGGGGTTGATAAAGGTTTTGCGGAAATTGTGTTTTTTGGCTAAGGCTTCCAATCCGGTGCCTGCGTCGGTAATAGCGGCAAAATTCTTACCGGGTTCTTTTACGCCGGCTTTCTTTACTTCGTCGTAGAAATAAGCAAATTGGGAGGAGGGTTCCACCGTACCGCCGGATTTGCTGGCAAAGATGAACAAGGTTTCCGCCGGGTTGATGCGGGCGCGTGCGGCACCGATCCAATCGGGGTTGGTGGTGTCTAATACGATAAGTTCCGGCCAGCCGTTTTGCTTACCGAATACGGTGCGGAACACTTCGGGCGCGAGGGAGGATCCGCCCATACCCATAATGACACAATGTTTGAAATTTTGTTTTACATCTTCGGCAAAGGCGGTTACGCTGTCAATGCGTTCCAACGTCCAGTTATAGACTTTTTGCCAACCCAAAAATTTGACGATAAAGTCCATACTTTCTTTATCTTGTTTCCAAAGAGTGGGGTCCTTGGCCCAGAATTTGGTATTAAACTCTAATCCTTCCAGTTTAATTTCCCCTTCGCGGATAATTCCTTCGGCCATCGGGTTTGCTTGTGTATTCATACGTTCCATCCTTATTTTTTATTTAAAATTTGCGTTTTCAATCGCTTTTACTTTATTAAGCCTTATTTCGTGGCGGGTCCCCGTCAGGAAAGAGGCGCTTAAAAATCGTTCGGTCAGTTCCTCGGCAACAGCCGGGCCGATAATGCGTGCACCCATACACAACACATTGAGTGCATCGTGCTCTACGGCTTGTTTTGCGCTATACGCATCGTGGCATACGCACGCGCGCACGCCCTTGGTTTTGTTGGCCGTAATGCACACACCCACCCCGCTTCCGCAGAGCAAAATACCGCGGTCGGCTTGTTGGGAAGCCACCATTTTGGCTACTTTGTCGGCATAGTCGGGGTAATCGGCGCGTTCGCAACTAAACGTGCCGCAATCAATTACTTCGTGCCCCAAGCGGCGTACAACAGCCGCTACGGTTTCTTTCAGCGGAAAGCCCGCGTGATCGCATCCTATTGCTATTTTCATAAATCAGTATGCCTGGTCCACTAAATCGCACATACAATGGCCCATAAAAATATGGCAGGCCTGAATATGCGGAGTATCTTTTACATTTACGACGAGCGGTAAATCACACATATCTTTAATGGTGCCGCCGTCTTTACCCAAAAAGGCCGCCGTAAAGCAGCCCTTGCGCTTGGCAAGACCTAAGGCTAAATATACATTTTTGCTGTTGCCGGAGGTAGAAATGCCGATTACGACATCCCCCGGCTGGGCAAAACCGTCAATTTGACGGGAAAAAACCACATCATAAGAATAATCGTTTCCAATGGCGGTAAGGGTGGAAGAGTTGGTGTTTAACGCAAGTGCCGGCAAAGATGGACGTTCCTTTTTAAAACGGCCTACAAATTCTGCCGCAATATGTTGCGCATCAGAGGCGCTTCCGCCGTTTCCCATTAAAATAACTTTATGTCCGTTTTTAAAGGCTTTAACCACTTCGGCCGCCAAGGCTTCCACCTTGTCCGCCAGGTGTTCTTTTACATACGTTACGGCTTTGATTAATTCGTCGGCTTGTTGCTGTACAAACATACATAAACTCCTTTAAATTTGTTCTATGGCGTTTTTATTTACCCAACCCTTAATACCCTGAGACTTTACAATAACTTCATACCAAGAGTCTTTTTCGTCCTGCACGGTCAGCAGGTGCCCTTGGGCTACGCTTGCGCTGGCGGGGAAATTCGTTCCCGGCCCGCTGCGTATTTCCGCCACCGGTGCGGCTACTACGGCCAAAGGTTCTGTTGCAGTCTTATGACGCAGATAAAACCACCCGGCGGTAAGGGCGAGCAAAAGAGCCGCTGTTACAGTTATTCTTCCGCCGCGGCGTTTTAAAAGCCACACACACGCAAACAGGCAGAACACCCACCACAAAACCATCGCCAGCCCTTTAAGTTCATCATAAGACAAACTGAAAAATGCTTTATGCAATACGGGCGGTACTCCTGCCGGAATCAAACTTTCGCCCCCGGCAGATAAGGCCAAGGATAAATTATTGCGGATATCTGCATCGCGCGGGGCCAACTTAAAAGCACGGTAATAATTCGCGGCGGCCAAACCCATACTGCCCATTTTAAAATAGCAATTACCTATATTGTAGTAAACATAAGGGTCGTTTGGGTGAGTTTTTAAATCATATTCGTACAATCCCAACGCGGCAGAGAACTTGCCTTGGCGGTAAAATTCTTCGGCATTTTGCAGGGGAGTTTGGGCAAACACGGAGGTGAACCCGAGTAAAGCAAAAACTAAAATAAACAAATGTTTCATTTGGTTTCCTCCTCCATTAATTTTAAAATATCTAACCCTTGCGCGGATAAGTTCTGCGGGTCCAACGCATCAGGCGAGCCGGGGGCAAAGCGGGCCGTTTCCAGCCGTTGCCAAAGTAAAGAAAACGCTTCTGCTGTGGCGGGGGTAACGCCTCTTTTTTGCAGGGCGGTTACAATCGCGCGCAGGGGCAGGCTTCCCGTACCGATACCCAATTTTTGCTGTAAATAGCCGGATAAGGCTTCGGCTACCTGCTCGTCTGAAAGGGCGCGTTTAAGTAAATTTTTGGCGTGAGTATAGGCGCGTTTGCGGGCCATAGATTTTCTGCCGAAAGAGGCAAAAAATACGCTAATACCCAAAATGACGAGCGCGGCCCAGTTGGCTTTTTGCCACGCGCTTAACCGGGCCAAAACGGACGGTTCGGGCGCGTAAGCGTTTTTTAAGTAGGCAATGTCCTTGCCCAAGGTTTGAAAGCCGTTCCCCGTATGGGCGGCGGCCCCAAAATCAAAGCCGCTTTCCTTTTTAGTAGAGGGGGAAACGGACAACGTAATGGGTTCCGTTTGCAAGGTTTTGTATTGGCCGGAAACGGGATTAAAGTAAGACCACTTGATAGGCGCAACAGCATATATGCCCGAAGCGGACGGCACTAAAACGGTTTTAAATTCCTTATACCCGCGTACGGTGTCAGAAGATGAAGGCAAGGAGCCTGCCGCGGCGGCGGCAGGGTACATTTTAAACCCGGGCATTTTCGGCCAAGTTAGGTCGCCCGTACCCTTTAAGTTGCCCGGCCCTTTTACCATAACGGTAACTGTAACGGCCTCCCCTGCTTCCACTTGTGTTCTGTCGGCCGTTGCCGATAAGGTATAACCTTGGCCTACTGCGCCATAAAAAGAATTCGGTTTGCCGGCCGGAAGCGGGCGGATTTGGAGAGAGATTTCTTTGGATTCGGCCGTCTTTTCTGCTCCCAGGGCCGAGCCGCCAAACAAGCGGTCTAACGGCGAAAGCGAAGCGGAGCCGGTGCGGTATTGCACGCGGGCCTCACCAATCGTGGCCGCACCGGGAGCCGCACCCGTAACGGTGTAGCGTTGTTCGTTGTAGCGGTACAAGATTCCGTTGATACTTTGTGTTCCTTCGGCGGAGCCTGCGTCCTCCATAAACAGGTTATAAACGGCGGGCTTTTGGTACGGTGCATCGTAAAATTCGCGGGAATAGTAAAAGCGTACGGCCAGGGTAACGGCTTCGTTTACATAAGGTTTTTTATTGCTTACGGCAGAAACTAAAAAGTAATTTTCATTTCCGCGCGCGTAGGCTTGGTTCATTAAACTTTGCGTGAGCGCGGGGAGACTTTCGTCGGCTTTTTGCACTTGGCGCGAAATGGCCGTATTAATGGAAGAATCATAGGTCCCGTTGGTTACGGCCCGGCCCGTACTGGTGGCGGGGCGGTTTTTTTGTACACCTTGGGAATTGCGGTAAATACTGATAGAAATCGGGTCCGTTTTATATGTCTTTCCGTTATATTTAACAGTTACGGAGCCAATGTCGGCTTTGCCCACAAAACGCGGCAGCATTACATAGCGAAATACCGAGGTGCTTTTTCCATTGATGGTGTTTTGCTCAATTTCGCGCGAATAAACATTAAACGCAGGCAGACTGGGCAGTTGCGGCATTGTCAGCGGACTGACGGCCCCCTGTACGGTTACGGTTAGGGTAATTTCGTCATCCAGCGTGAGAGAAGTTTTATCCACCGAAGATGACACGGAAATTTGTGCCCAGGAAAGCCCTGCCCATAATATCAAATAAAGAGAAAAAAGGAGTTTCTTTAACATATTACCAATCCTTCTCCACAGTGGGATCTTGCGCTTCTCCCGGCTGGGTAGGTTTTTTATATTCGTTTTCGCGCGCCATTTGCATTACGCGGTCCGCATCATCTTTATTCATAGCATCTTGTGGAGTGGACGGCTTTTCCTTTTGGCCTTGTTCCTGTGGGGCTTGGCCTTTATTGTTTTGGTCCTGCTGACTTTGGTTAGAGGAATTATTACTGTTGTTTTGGTTATTTTGGTTGTTTTGGTTTTGCTCGCTTTGCTGTTGCTCTATAATCAGTTGCAAGTTGTGCACGGCCTCTTTATCCTTGGGATTGGCTATAATGGCTTGGCGGTACGCGGAGACGGCCTTGTCTTTATTGCCGGCACGGTAATAGGAGTTGCCTAAGTTAAAAAGTGCATCTTGGCGGAGAGAGCCGTTTTGTTCTGCCGTATTTTCAAAGGCTTTTTCAGCCGATTGGTAATCTTTTAAATAGTACGAGGCCGCTCCGGCACCGAAAGAGGCTTGCTCCTGGCGGGGTTCTTTGTGTAATGCGGCTTGATATTTGGATAAGGCCTGCCCGTATTTTTTATCTTGATATAACTTGCCTGCTTCGCGCAAATCCCCGCGTACGCCCGCAAAAGCGGACGAAGCCGAAAGAAGGAGTAAAAAGCAAGCAATTTTCTTCATAATTTTATTTTACCTTTTTTGGGCCATATTTCGCTTGTTGCCGCGCGGCCACAGTAAAAAAGCGGCTAAGCATAAAATGGCCAGCAGCAACGGCAGCGCATATCGGTTTTTATATACCGCGCGCGAAGCCGCCCGGGCAGAGGTTTTATCCAACCCTTTCACCGAGGCTTCTACTTTTGCCGCCACTTGTGCAGGCGTGGTATAGGCAATATAGGCCCCGCCGGTGGCCTGCGCCAGCGCGAGCAGCGTTTTTTCGTCCAGTTTGGAAACTACCGTTTTTCCCGTTTTATCCTTTTTGTATTCTATAACTTTACCTGTCGTATCCAACTTGGCAGGGATTAAGGTGCCGTCTTTTGTTCCGATACCGATAGCAATTACGCGGATTCCATTTTTGAGGGCCGTTTCCTGGGCGGCTTTCAGTTCGTTGGGAGAGTGGTCCTCTCCGTCAGTTAATAAGATGAGGGCTTTTTGTCCGGGATATTTGGCTAACATCCGGGCGGCCAAATGAACCGGAGCCGCCAGGGAAGTTCCCGGCACAGGCAACATATCGGGCTGTAAGGAATTAATAAAATAGGTTAGCGCATCCTCGTCCGTGGTAATAGGGCATTGTACATATGCTTGGGAGGTAAACGCCAAAATACCGATACGTTCATCCTTTAAATTATTTACAAGCATTTTGAGCATTGTTTTTGCATTATCCAAGCGGTCGGGCTTTAAATCTCTTGCGCGCATAGAAGTAGAAACGTCCACCGCGATAACCGTTTGGGCAAACGAGCCTTGAACCTCTATTATTTCCGTACCCCATTGGGGGCCTGCCAGCGCCGCGAACAAAAAGAATAAAAACAGCCCGAAACAGGCACCGCGTTTCCAGGTAACGGGGCGTAAATCAGCGGTTAATTTGGCATATGCCATCGGCCCGAATAAGGCAGAAATCAGGCGGTTTTTTAGTTTCTTGCCCGACCACGCTACCAGCCACGCCAATAAAGCCGCCGGAAGAAAGTAAACCAAAAACCAAGGATTTGCAAACAGTTCCATATTAGGGTACCTTTATTAAAAATAATTTTTCCAAGACAAATGCGGCACCCGCAAAAATAAGCGCCGCCAACAAAAGCGGGTGGTAAAAATCGGTGCGGTTGACAGTGGAATTGGGGGCAAATTGCGTTTTTTCCAGTTCGTTAATCATATCGTAAATTTTAGCGAGTTCTGCTTCGTTTTTGGCGCGGAAAAATTTACCGCCCGTCGCATCTGCTATTTCCAACATCAGCCCTTCGTTGATTTCGTCCTGTGCGCTGGAATACAAACTTTGCTGGGGCGCGCTGGCGGTGCCGATTGTGTAAACGCGTATGCCGTATGAAGCGGCGGCTTTGGCGGCGAGCATAGGGTCAATGGTTCCGGCATTGGAATCGCCGTCTGTCAGTAAGATGATGATTTTGCTTTTGGCTTTGCTGTCTTTTAAATGGTTGGAAGCGACGGCCAATGCATCACCAATAGCCGTATAGTTGGGGTCCACCACCCCCAAATATAAGGTGCCTAAATATTCAAGCAGTGCTTCGTGGTCCAGCGTTAGCGGGGCTTGCAGCATTGCCTGTTTGGCAAAGGCAACAAGTCCAATGCGGTCCGATGGGCGTTTTTTTATAAATCGGGAGGCTGTTTCCTGCGCGGCTACAAAGCGGTTGGGGTAAAAATCCTGCTTTTGCATAGAGGCCGAAACGTCCATCAGCAAAATAATGTCCACCCCTTCGGTGGGCGGCACTACCGTACGGTCCACTTTTACGGGGCGTGCAAGAGCGGCTGTCATTAAAATAAGCGCGGCTGTATATAGCAGAATCGGCAGCCAGCGCGTAAACAGTACGCGCACGGAAGTTTGTTCCACCCTTAGATGAGCCAAAGGATAGGAAATTTGGCGGCTGAATATCCGTCTTAATACAGTATGTGTAATGAGTACGGCAAAGGGGATAATGAGAAGCAAAAAAGCCCACGGGTGCATAAATTCCGCGCGTCCGCCGGACAACCGTTCAAAAAGCAGTCCGCCCAGCGATACCGCGCATAAAGCCACGGCCGCCGCCGTGCAAATAACCTGTGCTTTGGGGGCGCGGCGGGTAACCAGTCCGGCGGATAAACCGGCCAGTAGCATTAAAATACTGATTAAAAAGAAATAAATCATTTTTTAATCTCCTGTGCGGGAGCGAGTTCTTTGGGGGAGGTTTCCACAATAATTTCGCGCAAGAGTTGGATATCGCTGTTGCGGGTTTCCAAACTGGGTACAGCCTTGGCGAATTTAACGAGATCTCCCGAACTTAAAAATTGGCGCAACTGCGCACGCAAGGGAGCCAATTTGGGCATTGTTTTAATGCGGGCTAAAATTTCGGCGGAAGTATCGGCTGACGCATCTATTTTTAATTGGCGCCATAAGTATTCGCGTAAAATATCGGTAAGGGTATTGTAAAACACCTTATATTGGGCATTTTCCCAAAGGCCGCTGTCTAATAACGCATCAATTTGCGAGAGCGCAATCTCGTTGCCGGGGCGCGGGTCCTCAGGCGCGTGCGATACGGAAAGTTGTTTTTCGTGCAGTTTTTTATACCACGCATAAAGCACATAAATAAGTGCGCCTAACAAAAGGGCGGCTATCAACCACGCCAGCCAACTGGCGGGGATGGAGGGATTGCGGATTTCCCGCAGGTTTTTATCGTTAAAGGTTTTTGCGGGAGTAATGTCTATATATGCTTCGGCTTTTGTTTGGGCGGTTGTTTTGCCGTTTTGCTCCAAGTTAAAAGTAACGGTAAAGGTAGATTTGCCCAAAGTAAAGGGCAAAGCCGTAAAATCATATATTAATGTGCCGGGCGATTTCCGTTGTGCTGCCATTTGGGTAATTTCAAAATCTTTGGAAAGAGAATCTTTGGCAACGGTTACTTCATAGCCCGGTGTGTGGCTTAAACTAAATTGCAGGGCAAAGGGTTTGGCAAAAGGAACCTTATCTGCGGCTTTTTGCTCAATTAATTGCAACTCCTGCGCCCCGCAAAGAGTAAAGGAAAACAAAAGGGAAAATAAAGTTAAAAGTTTTTTCATATTATTTTCTTATTTTTTGGCGCGCTGTTTAAAAAACGCAATCACCGGGTCCGCCGGTGCTTGGTCGGTGCGGACGTAAATCGGTTCAATCTTATACGGATTAAAGAGGGCGCGCAGGTTAATGTTTTGGTGTTCTGCGTGCTCGGCAAGGGCAATATTCAGTTCGCCGG
Organism: Candidatus Avelusimicrobium sp.; assembly: GCF_056976295.1. Taxonomy (NCBI): domain Bacteria; kingdom Pseudomonadati; phylum Elusimicrobiota; class Elusimicrobia; order Elusimicrobiales; family Elusimicrobiaceae; genus Candidatus Avelusimicrobium; species Candidatus Avelusimicrobium sp. The sequence goes on along the minus strand of NZ_DBMCTG010000013.1, from coordinate 4,995 downwards.
AGGACAGACACAAAAAATCTTCTTCCCCGGTTTCCGGGTCGGTTACATCTATGCAGGCGGACACGGGGGGGATAAATTTTTCCAGTTTGTCTTGAATGACAACGGGAATTAAGTCAAACTTTTTGGCTGCCAGTTTAAAGGGTTTTGAAAACGAGGCAACAGGAGCCAAAAAATCGGAAATTAAAATTAAAATGCCTTGGCGTTTAATAACCTTAGATAATGTTTCCAAGCACAGGCCGATATCCGTACCGCGCCCGGCAGGTTCAAAGGCCACCAGTTCTCGGATGAGGCGCAAAACGTGTTTTTTACCTTTTTTGGGGGGAACAAATAGTTCTATTTGGTTTGAAAAGAGCATTAAGCCCACTTTGTCGCTGTTTTTGATTGCGGAAAAGGCAAACAAGGCGGAAAGTTCTGCTGCTAATTCCTGCTTTAATTTATCCGCAGAGCCAAACCGTTGGGATGCCGAAACGTCGCACGCAATCATCAGCGTCAGTTCGCGTTCCTCGTTATATTTTTTGATATAGGGGATACCGGTGCGGGCGGTTACGTTCCAGTCAATAGAGCGGATATCGTCGCCCGGGGTATATTCGCGCACTTCGGCAAATTCAATTCCTTGCCCTTTGAACGCGCTCAAATACTCCCCGGCGAACGTTTCCAATACGAGTTTGTTCGTCTGGATTTCAATTTGGCGTACTTTTTTTAAAATTTCCGCAGTATCCATTTTGTACCCCCGGGATAATTCTACGGTACGTCCACCGCATCAAAAATTTGTTTGACGATTTGGTCGGAGGTAATATTTTCGGCTTCCGCTTCGTATGATAGCAGCACTCTGTGGCGCAAAACATCCATACCGATGGCTTTAATATCTTCGGGCGTAACAAATCCGCGTCCGTTTAAGAACGCATAGGCCTTGGCCGCTTGCGTGAGGAAGATAGTTGCGCGGGGGCTGGCGCCATAGGCAATAAAAGAGGCTAGTTTTTCTAACTTGGCCGATTTGGGGTCGCGCGTGGCAAAGACTAAATCTACAATGTAGTTTTTGATTTTTTCATCTACATAAATGGAATCGGTTACTTGGCGCGCTTTTAAAATCATCTCCGGTGTAACATTGGTGTTTACGGAAATGGTTTGATGCGAGGACATACGTTCCAAAATCAGTTTTTCCTCTTCTTTGGTGGGATAGGTTACCATTACTTTAAGCATAAAGCGGTCCACCTGTGCTTCCGGAAGCGGATAAGTTCCCTCTTGCTCTACGGGGTTTTGTGTGGCCAGTACCATAAACGGAGCAGGCAATTTATAGGTTTGCTCGCCAATGGTTACCTGGCGTTCTTGCATTGCTTCCAATAGCGCGCTTTGAACCTTAGCCGGAGAGCGGTTGATTTCATCGGCCAGTACAAAGTTGGAAAACACCGGCCCACGTTTGGGGTAAAACAAGCCGTCTTTGGGGTTAAAAATAAGTGTACCCGTGATATCGGCAGGCAGTAAATCCGGCGTAAATTGGATGCGCTGGAACTGGGCATGAATTGCTTGCGCCAAAGTTTTGACGGCTAATGTTTTAGCCAGGCCCGGCACCCCTTCAATCAAAATATGACCGTCGGCTAACAGGGCTACAAGCATTTTTTCTAAAAGGGCTTCCTGCCCTACAATTACCTTGCCGACTTCGCGCTTTAAATCTTGCAAAAAGATACTTTCCTGCTGGACTTGTTTATTAAGTGTGGTGATATCCATACGTCCCCCTTATGACGGACTAAACCGTCTGGTTTCTTCCTATATTATAAATAAATTGAGAGTATTGTAAAAGCCTAAAAGGGGTTATTTTTTTCCTTTCAAGCGGGCCAGTTGTTTGGCAATTTGGTTATCTTGGTACCAAAGGTAGATAAACAATAAACCAGTAGATAGAAAAAGGGCCACAAATACAATACGCGTAACACTTGGTTGTTTATATAACTCGTATCCAATCATGCCGCTCAAAATAAGATGTGCAAAGAAGAAATACACAAGTGTTTCGCGTTCTTCTTTGCTAAACCGGCAAATCAGGCCATATTTGCGGTAATCTTCCAACGTGGCACGGATAGAATCTGCCGCTTGTTCTTCAACTATGGCGCCAATAATTCCTTTGGAGGCTTTGGAACGATTAACCTTAGTAGTATACTTAGAAAGGTCCGAAGCGGCGTCTACTTTTAGTTCAAACTTTTTGAAAGCATTTTCTTTTTTCAATAGGTTGATAATCATTTTTATAGCATTCTTTTCGTAGTGCAGAAACGAAATGGTTTTATTTTCTTGTAAAAAAGTAAATTCACAGAATATAACCTTTGGAAAAGAACAGAAATCGTTAGACACCGTTGCACATTTTGCCGCTAATATAAATTGCGTTTCTTGGTATGGCAACAGAACAGGCCGCGTTTGCTTGGTGTATTCCAACTTTACGCCTTCGGGCAAAAATTCTACCGTGCGGATTTTATTTTTGGGCCGCTTTGGTGAAAAAAATATCGTATAGATACGGTAAATCGTTAAACCTACAAAGGCTAACGCCAACCAGGGGAATATTTTGAATGCTAGCAAGCAAACAATCCCGCGCCCTTCGCAAATTTCCAAAGCGAATTGGTTGTACGCGGCCCAGGAAAAGGAACCTTTTCCCCACATGAAAGTGCCGAGCGTGATCATAAAAATAAATATAATATATAGCAAGGCAATCCAAAAGTGGGCACCAAATAAGGTGGAGGGGTCTTTTATTTTCAGTTTCATTTTTTGTGTTGTTTGAGTTCTTCTATTTGTTTTGCCAGTTTTTTTGCCTTCACCGCTTTGCAAATCATATATATTCCGACTAATGGGAGAATGAGCGTGAGCAGGGCAAATAGCGTGAGCGAGTTAAGCAGCACAATGGATTGGATAATAAACAGAGAGAAAAGTATTCCCAACCCTAAAAGCATATTGCGGGTTGCCTTATCATAAGGGCACAAAATGCCATAGTCTATGTAATCTTGAAAAATAGTGCGGATTTTATCGGCGGCAGTTTTATCCCAAGAGTTGCGTAAACTCCTTGGGTTGACGGCGAAATGAAAGGAGGCAAATCGGGCGCGGTAGTCCAAGAGTTGGGGGAAAAATGTAAACGGGCGTGCTGACAAATGGTCACAAACGAAGGTTTGGTTCCCTTGCGTAAAGGATATTACGCAAGGCCCCGCAACGGAGCGGTGTCCGTTTTTGGTGGAAACATCAAAGGCGGTAATGGTGAGGTTGAACCGCGTTTCCGGATAGGGCAGGAAAACGGGAAGAGTATTCTTATTATATCCCAGTTTTACGCCTTCGTTCAAAAATTCTATCGTGCGGATAGCGGACATTTGGCTGTGGCTCGGCAAAAAGCATTTTATCCAACGATAAAGGATATTGCCTATAAAAAATACCATTAGAATCGGAAGCAACTTAAAAAGTAAAAGTGTTATTAAATCCCCTTCGCTGATTTCTGTCACAAAGGCAGTGTAAGATTGCCAGGAAAATTGTCCGTCTAACAGAAAAAAGAAACAAAACCCAAAGGCCGTAAACATCACTATGGTGAAGATTTCCTGTAAAGAAATATAAGATTTTGGATTTCTAATTTTAATACGCATTATTATCTCCCACGAAAAAGTCCGGCTAACCGGGCCAACAAAAATCGTTTCCCGTCCAATAGTTTATCAACCGTATGGGTAGCCGTCAAATTCTTATATAATTCCGAGGTCATTTCTGCTCCTTACATAACTTTATATATTATGATAGAATTTGCGGTAAATTACAAGTTAAAAATAAAACACCCCCGCAGAGGTGCGAGGGTGCTTATCACAAAGGCGAAACTATTTAGATGTTTCTTCGTCATACATCCCAACCCCGGTTTTGCCGATAACCATTATCTTTTTTGCGCCGGGCATATGGCAGATTTCGGGCAAGTGTTCGCTGCCGATATCTAAATAGACCAATTTTTCGGCGTCGGATGCGTTGCGGATGACGTGTGCGCCTTCCGGTCCTGTGGGAAAGGCAATAGCGTCGCCCGCTTTTAAGGTTACTTCCCTGTCGTGCAATTTAACAGCGGCGGTGCCGGAAATCACATAAAAGACTTCTTCGTTCATTTCGTGCCAATGGTATCCATAGGCAAAGTGTCCGGGGGCCACTTCCACAAAGTTCGCGTGCAAGGTGGAAATGTCGCTATGCGGGATGATTTCCTTTACGGTAAATTCCGCACCGTTGGCCGCCATAAATTGACCTTTTTCGTGTTGGTAATTTTTAATTTCAACTTTTTTCATATCTTTCTCCTTTATATATAGGGGATTTTTACCCCGGATGACATCAAGTATTGTGCCTTTTATTAGTTTCTTTTGTAAAGTAGGCACTTTTTTGTATGCTAGTAGCCAAAAAGAAACTAATGGAGTATAATAAATATATGATTACGAAAAAGAATTTGCCCCCGTGTCCGGTGGCGGTACTGCTCAAATTGATAGGTAATAAATGGAAAATCCTTATTATAAGGGATTTGCTGACAGGGACCAAACGTTTTGGCGAATTAAAAAGGAGTGTGGGGTGTTCCCAAAAAGTTCTTACAAGCAACTTAAAAGAAATGGAGGAGAATAAATTATTGTTGCGCAAAGCCTTTGCCGAGATACCTCCCCGGGTGGAATATACTCTTACCAAAACAGGTTTATCCTTGGCTCCCGTACTGCAAGAAATGGCCGCGTGGGGGGATAAATACCGACGGAGTTTAAAGAAATAGTTGCAAAATATTTTTAATATGTTATATAATAAATATACGCAAACAAGATGAGTTTGCCAAGCAGTAAAAAAGATTTGACAAGTTCTTAAAAAATTGTTTTAATATATAAGTACTCAGTAAAGAGCGTTTTTAAGTTTGCAACTTAATTTAAAAAAAGATTTGACAAACATTTAAAAAAATGCTTAAATAAAAGAGTAGTAAGGGTTGAGCGTTTTAAACAAGAGTTTAAAAAGGCTTGACAGGTTGAAACAGATTTGCTA